>NZ_JRPQ01000073.1 GCF_000762405.1 Hoylesella timonensis S9-PR14
AATGAATTGAACGGTTCGTAAAACTTGTTACCTATGTATTTATGCTTCAAGAAAACTCGTTAACTCGTTGCCTCATCAACTCGCTTCCTAAAAAGCTATACATGCTTCTTGTACTACTTCTGTCTTATGTAAATCTTTTTCAAAGAACGCTTCTTTTTTTTGCAAACGCAATTTTTTAGTGCGAAAGCGGATGCAAAGATAACACAAAAGGAGTTACCCTCCAAACAATTTCTATAAAAAAGAAGAATTTCTTACGTTTTTAACTTTTGTTCACCAAACAACAATCATTTTGAACGACTTTACCTTATTATATATAAGTCTGCCGAAAGTGCTTAAAGTGTCAAAAGTGTAAAGAAAAAGGAGAGAAGTTGTATTCGCATAACACCCATAAGATTAGAAAAGATGAACGTTATCTTCGTTTCATTTCAGAAGCTAACAAGCTTTCTAAATCCTCAGCAGATAATCTGAGTCTAAACTCCCCTTTCATAGCAACACTTATTCGTCCAGTTTCCTCTGACACAACAATAGCTATCGCATCACTACTTTGAGACACACCCATAGCTGCTCTATGTCGCAAGCCCAATTCCTTAGGGATATTCAAGTCATGCGAGACGGGTAAGATACAGCCAGCAGCCTTTATACGTCTATTTGAAATAATCATTGCGCCATCATGCAAAGGTGAATTCTTAAAGAAAATGTTTTCAATGAGCCGCTGGTTTACCCTCGCATCAATAAAATCGCCCGTTTCTACGATATCTCCTAACGAAACAGTGCGCTCAATCACAATTAAAGCACCTACCCGACCTTTCGCCATGCTCATACAGGAAAGCACAATAGGCACAATTGTCTCCTTATCCTCTTCGTCATTCTCGTGATTGGCAGTAAAAAACTTTGAGAGAGCTTGAAATCTCTGGTGAGCACCTAACTGATATAAAAAACGACGAATTTCTTCTTGAAATAAAATAATGAGTCCGATAACACCTACGCTCACCAATTTATCCATGATAGAACCAAGTAATCGCATTTCAAGCACCTGACTGACAAAAAGCCAAATAAGGATAAAGAACAAGATACCTATAAAAACATTGAGTGACCTGCTCTCTTTCATTAATCGATAAACATAATAGAGCATCAGTGCCACTAAGACAATATCAATGATATCTTTAAGACCTACATCGAAGGGAATCATATTTTGAGTTTATGAGTTGATAAGTTTTTTAGTTGACGAGTTGACGAGTTGACGAGTTCACAAGTTGACGAGTTGACAAGTTCACAAGTTGACAAGTTGACAAGTTGACGAGTTAACGAGTTAACAAGTTGACAAGTTGACGAGTTAACGAGTTGACAAGTTGACAAGTTGACGAGTTAACAAGTTGACAAGTTGACGAGTTAACAAGTTGACAAGTTGACGAGTTCACCAGTTGAGAGTTCTGCAACCTAAAAGGCTAATCACTCCCCTCCCTTTCGGAGAGGGGTTGGGGGTGAGACCGTTGAGGTAAGTCCGTTGTGTTAGTGAGGCCATCATACACTTTGCATTTTTTCGTAAATCTTACAAGCCTCAACCGCCTCTTTCACGTCATGTACTCGCAAAATAGTGGCACCTTTTTGCAAAGCAAGGGTATTTAACACCGTAGTGCCATTGAGCGAAGTTGTCGGGTCTCCACCCAAAAATTTATATATCATGCTCTTTCGGGAGATGCCAACTAATATCGGTAAATCAAGTACTTGTAAATCCTCCAGTTTTTGGTACAAGACATAGTTATCATCTAATGTTTTCCCAAATCCAAAACCAGGATCCAAAATAATATCTTTCGCTCCCAACGAATACAGTTCTTGTACTTCACCTGCAAATGAGATGAGCATATCACGCAAGTTCGATTTTACAGACATTAATATATAAGGTACTTGCAACTGCGCAACAGTTTTGAACATACTCTCGTCTTCATGGATAGGGGTATTGACGATACCTGTGATGCCACCTTCCGAGACATCATTAATGATATCTGCTCCCCACTCTTCTATACATTTACGAGCCACCGCTGGTCGATAGGTGTCTACTGACACAATAGCTTCTGGCTGTTCACGCCTAACAATGCTTAATGCACGTTTCAGCCTATCCATCTCCTCCTCCTGGGTTACTTCAAAAGCACCTGGTCGTGTCGAGAAAGCTCCCACATCAATCATCGTCCCCCCTTCTTCGATAATCTCATTAGCTCGATTAGCGATTTCAGCCTCTGTCTGCTTTCTACTTCCTTGATAAAAGGAGTCTGGTGTCACATTGAGGATTCCCATAACTTGTGGGCGGGACAGGTCTACCAACTTGCCTCGAACATTCATTGTATAAGTTTTCTTTTTCATCTTTTTCATAGATTTTTCCCTGCGAGGCTACCAAAACACACCATCCACTTCTTGAAGATAGGTGTAGGTTCCAGTCCTCTTTGCAAATTTAGATAAAAATTCCAAATTATAAGGCAGTGTAATAAAGAAAGTACTTTTTTCTTTATAATAAAGGTTAGACACACAGAAAAACAACAAAGAAAACTATACCATTTTTGCGATTGAGCCATTAGGAGATTTCACGCAAGAAATGGATTTTTTCAAAAAAATCTTTTGCAGATATTCTGTATTTATGTAATTTTGCAGGGCAAACAGAAAAAGTTAAAAGAAAACCAACAAACAGACAGTTCCCTGACACTAAACGTGTTTCATAGAAAGAAACGAAGATAGTCAAAAAGAAAACGTTATTTTCTATATTTTTTAACACAAAATATTTGCATAATTAAAATGAATTTTTTACCCCCCCCCACGTATTTATCGCCATTTAACAGGAATGCTACAATTTGGCATTCTTTGTTTTTTGTTTACGTGTACTTGCACGGATTTCCTTGAAATCCTTTCTGTTTTTCTCAACAATGCTGCCATTTGCAGCATATCGCTTTTGTAAAAAGGCATTACTTATTCCCTATTTTTTTATTAGTTTTTCAAACTATAGGACGAATATAAAACTTCTTATAAAAATGAAAAAGAAATACATTGCACCAGTTTGTCATATCATCCCCATAGAAATCGAAAGCCTACTTACGGTGGTAAGTGGACAAAACTCTGACATCAAAGATTACCAACATGTTGACTTTGATCCAGGAAAATCAGGCGATCCCAACGCATCTGATAATCAAGATTACGGAGACTATGAAAATTGATAATCAAAAGAGACAACCAAGTACACAACATTGAAAAAAAAATGAGACGAATACTTTTATTAACAAAAACTATCTTTTGCGCCATAGCACTGCTCGTCTTGAGTGCAGGATGCGCAGACGAAACGTTTCCAGAGCCTAACTCCAAGGAAACAGAAACGAGTAAGGAACGTGCCACATCTGTCATTACCATTGAAAATGGTAGCGCAGGCGTGAGCTTACCGCAGTCAACTGCTTCCACGCGGGCAGCTGTCACCATGAACGAGATGTTTCAGCTGACAGAGGATAACGACTTTGAGACCGATGCTTACCTTATCAAGGAAGACGATGACGAAAGCATCAACGACAACCGAAAGTTGGCATATCTGCACATACGGTGGAAAAACAAGACCAAAACTGCCGATGGGTGGAGTCTTAGTACCTACGAGCCAAGCATCACGTTAGAATGGATTAACAAAAAAAGTGTAGACATTATGCCTGGCGAAAACTGGTATGTGGCAGGCATTGTAGGCGGAGATATGGAAAGAGAGAAAGGCATTCCTAACACTGTAGAGTTTTATGGACAAGAGGGTAAAAAGCCAAAGGTGATGAACGCCTCTGTTGCTGGCAGTGACAGCAAACACAAGTTCAATGTACCGTTTGTGGCTAACTGGGTGAAAGTAGGCATCAAAGGGAAGAACAAAATAGAGTTCCAAAACATGCACTTCGAGCCGCAAGGCGTAGTGTTTAAGGTACAGGTGAAGCGTAACGAGAAGCTATTGAAACCAGAGGAACACGAATATATGTTCTCCAGCACAGGACTGTCGCCCAATGTCTTCTTCAGTTTCGTAGACTATGATAATAGCCTAGACCCACGACAAAGCCACAGCGTAAGGGTGTCGCACAAAAATCCCGTGAAGGACTATTGGGTGTGGCATTATCCAACAGACCAACGAGATTTAGGGGATGGCGCCGAAAAGCAAACGAATAAAGCTGCAATGAATGCTAAGAAACAATTCCTGTTCTCACATACCACTGAGCTGCGTTATAGGTACACATATCCAGCTTCTAAAAGCACGAACAAAGACTATGATGTTTTCTATGTATGGGGCATGCCCATCAATGGGGGCGAGTTCGTAGAATATAAGACGTACACGGGTACAGGTAATCGAAATAAGGCCGAGTCAGATCTTTCCAAAGCAAAGTTTGAATTAGGCAACACCACTGCCATTACTTCCGCACATGGTGGTTTCATGCTGGGCTGGCTCAATGGTCAAGGCAAAGTGCGAGGAGAGTTTCTTTGTGGAACACCACACACCAACGAATTTCAACGCATAGACGATTGGAGTCCGTATATGGGAAAAATCATGGACGTGAACCTCAAGGTGATGCGCCCAGGTGACAAACGTTACAAATGGCGTGTACCGCTTGCACGCATGGCAAAATCGAACTTGGCTCGCCCAGAGAGAGTATATAATGAAATACCAATAGATCAGTTGACTTTCACAAACGATTTAGAGCCAAACTCAGGTAAAGGGCGATTTAAACAATCGGAGCTTCAAACATTAGTAGAAGCAGGAAAAGGTCCCAAAGACTATCACATCCCCGCTATTGAAGAATTTAGTGCCGCATTACCCTATGTAACCAAGAAGTGTGACCCAGATTGGACAGAAAACCAAAAAGATTTGGAGGGTAGCAACCTTGGATTTAAGAAGGATGGTCTTGGTCCTCAGCTTGACGGTTATTTCAAAGAGTGGCTTCAGCTTAAAGACTTGCAAGGATTCTCCGCACCATCGCTCTACAACAGCATATATAAGACAGTAATAGACGGAAACAGTAAGGTGATATACGCTATCCGCTTTGAGCATGTTCGCAGCACTGGCAATAAAGACCTCACTGGCAATCGCTACCGCTGTGCCTACCGCTTCGTTATACACACAGCAGACAAAGGTGGGTGTAATGTGGATGGACGCGGACGAAGGCTTGCTATTACGGCACGCTGGCTGGGCAACCTACCTATAACCATTGACGAGATAGCAAAACCAGAATATTGGAATAAAAACAATACTAATGACGTTGTTCGCATACTCAATGATGACGGTGACAGGAAAGAAAAGAAAATAGTTGACGACGCCTGCTACTTTTCGGGGTCGAAACCATACGATAAGTATGAAAACCCAGGTAACCCCAATAAGACCTACTATTGTCGCTATTTTCACCCCAATGGTTTTTATCGTGGCTTCATGACAAAAGGGCCAGGAGGCAAATATGCCCCTATCCGTTGTTTTGCCAACTGGGATTTAAGCGAAAGCGCACCTAACGCACCACGTCAGCAACGCATTACAGGGGCGCACAACGAGGAATATTACAAATAATGACACCTACAGAACTGCAGATACATACGAATCGTTGAAGGATGACGCTATAAACCATCCATGATGCCGATTCGATAGCACAGCAACCGCCAAACTTCATCATGAAACTTGGCGGTTGTTTTTATTTGGAAGGGATGATACCAATCACACAAGACGCATCATTTTATCTTATTGGAGCTTACAAGTGCAATCCTTTTATAAAAGTTCGGGAAGCTGGAAAAGTTTGATGCCATTGCTTCCTTTGATGAGGATGTAAAAGCCTTGCGGTTGTTCTTGCCGAATCGCCTCTTTCACCTCTTCTATATTTTTATATTTCTGAAACGTTGTTGTAGTCTTACCAAATTCCTCACCTACTAACCAAACTTGTTGAATGGGAAGGGTGTTCAGGAGATTGATAATTTTTTGATGTTCAGACACACTTACCTCACCAAGTTCACGCATATCACCCAAAATTGCCATTTTGGGTGCTACCTGCATTTGTGCAAAATTAACGAGAGCCGCTTCCATACTGGTAGGGTTGGCATTGTAGGCATCGACAATCAAGTTGTTATGTTTCGTTACTTCCAGTTGACTGCGGTTGTTACTTGGCGTATAATGGGTCAATGCATGGTTGATTTCATGAGGTTGAACCCCTAAGTAATGACCGATACTGATGGCTGCCAGTAGATTATCAAGGTTGTAGGCACCCACCAAATGAGTATGCACCTCGTACCACTGGTTGGAGTTTGGTGAAGTTTCTCCTTCAGGAATGTGTCGCCATTGGAACGTTAAGAATGGATTGTTGCTACAGATTTTCCCTTGATAGCTAACACCTGTTTGCTGTGTCTGCGAATAACTAATACGCTGGACGTGAGGACAGTGGGCTTGAAACATTTCCTGTAAATGAGGATTGTCTTGGTTGATAAATACCTTTCCGTTGGGTTTGTTTGCTTCCATATAATCGTAAAGCTCCGCTTTTGTGCGCTTTACTCCCTCGAAAGAACCAAAACCTTGTAGATGAGCGCGCCCCACATTGGTGATGAGCGCATAGTCGGGTTCTACTACTGTTACCAATGATTGGATGTCACCGGGATGACTTGCCCCCATTTCCACGACGGCTATCTCATGTTCAGAGGTCAAGCGTAAGAGCGTTTTGGGTACGCCTATTTCGTTGTTAAAGTTTCCTTGTGTGTACCATACATTGAAACGCTCAGCTAATACCGTTGCCAATAGTTCTTTAGTGGTGGTTTTACCATTAGTGCCTGTGATGCCGATGATGGGTATACCCAACTTCCGACGATGATAGTTGGCAAGCTGCTTTAAGGTTTGAAGACAATCCTCAACCAAGATATAGCGTTCATCTTGCTGTATTTGGTATTCCTTCTGGTCAATGACAGCGTACGCACATCCTTTTTCTAAGGCGCTACCTGCAAACTCGTTACCATTAAACGAAGTTCCTTTCAAGGCAAAAAATATACTATCCTTAGGGCAGTCACGACTGTCTGTGGTAACCACAGGATGCTTCAAAAATAGTTTGTATAGTTCAGAAATATCCATACCTTCTTTCTTTATATTAGAAATCAATCACCAATCTGTTTCAATTGCAAAGGTAATCGAAATCACATAGCTGGCAAAATATTTTTTAATCTTAGAGACTTCATCATCATTTTTGAGGATAATACAAAGAAAAAGGAAGCTAAATATGCCATAAAGGAATGCCGATTTTAGGTATTGTACAAAATTCTATTTTATAATAATTTTGCAATCAATAGACTATATTTTATAATATCATTGAATAATTTGTTAAAATCACTTACTATTGATATGGGAAAGAGAATCGTCTATATTGTTACATTGGTATGCACCCTGTTATGCTTCTCGGGTATGGCAAAAGCACTGGGATGTGCAGCACTGGGCAAACTTTAATGTAACGAGGCGTGGACACACCACAATTAATGTGACCAAGGAGTATGCGCTAACCGCAAGCAAAGATCCTGATATTCAGAAAGTGTTTTATCAATATTTCCCTGAATGGAAAATAACGGGCAACCCAGAAAAGGACATATATAACTATTTCACCAGTGACAAGCATCCTATTGAAATGGAAGACAACGATTACCTGAACTATATGGTATGGCTGAGGGGATTAGACAGGTTATGAAGAAGGAGAGCCTCAAGGCAAAGGCGTTAGTGCTGGCTTTGCTATTACTCATACCAATAAAGATGTTGTCCTCCAGTAACATCCCACTTCCCAAAACATTACCAACAGCGTTGGCAGAACGCTTTGGCGACCTCTATGTTTACCACTGTGGGCGCATCTGCCCCATGCAGACAATGGCAAGAACTCACTCCAGTTCTCTTTTCCCATGGCAATATTACTTATCGTGGCAGGCATACTGTTCTACATCATGACCGCAAGAAATCTGCTGCGCAATAAGCCACAACAACGTTCTCTCAAGCTATGCGGCGCCTTGTTGCTTGCTCTGTCCGCCTGTTTCCTACTTGTGGTGATTGCGCTGAGGGGATATGTGGGAGGACACATGCCCTTGTCAAATGGCTTCGAGACCATGCAGTTCATGGCGTTTTGCATGCTTGTCATTGCATTGCCACTTGGCAAACGCATACCGTTCTTTCTCCCTTTCGGGCTCATGGCAGCTGGTCTTGCCCTCATGGTGTCCATGCTTGGCGAACGTAATCCTCAAATCACAACGTTGATGCCCGTACTTGCTTCACCTCTGCTCAGCATACACGTCATTTTGGTCATGCTCTCCTATTCCCTCTTTGCGTTCTTGTTCTTCAATGGTGTCACGGCACTCATCATGAACCGAATGGGAAGTAGCACTGCTATCCTCAACCGATTGACCGACATAAGTCGCATCATGTTGTATCCAGCCGTCTTCTTGTTGGCTGTAGGAATATTCACTGGTGCCGTATGGGCGAATGTCTCGTGGGGACGATACTGGGGATGGGACCCCAAAGAAACATGGGCATTGATTACCATGCTGGTTTATTCCATGACGTTCCACGAACAGTCATTGCCAGCGTTTCGCCGTCCAATATTCTTGCATGTCTATATCGTATTGGCTTTCTTGACGGTGCTGATGACTTATTTTGGTGTAAATTACGTGCTGGGTGGGATGCACAGCTATGCTTAACAAAGACAACCGCCTTCCTACATCCGCTTATGAGGATAAGGCGAGGTATCGCTTATTTTAGAATGCCTTTAGTGAGATAAAATAAAGGGTCTGAAATAAGCGATTGTTATATTGCACTGTGTATGGCAAAGCAGGAAGTCTCACCCGACTCTGTTGATGTACATTTTGTAAAATGGCACCTTCGTTTAAGCGGGATTTTATATAATGCAAGCCACCAATAACGCTGTGTTTGTAACATGAATGGAACGTTGCAAGGGAAACGAATTAATGCTGAATTTTCTTTACAAAACACCTCTCATAATTCGCATAAAAACAACCAACAGCAAAGTTGGTCGCAAATACGCGAATTATGAGCGAGGTTTGTAATTTGTTGTGATTGAATACATTACGTTTATGATGTCGCTTTTCTTGCCTGTTTTTACCATCTTTTGGCGGCTAAAGCAATGAGATAAGCCTGCAATTTGCATGCTTTAATGCGGTTGAAGCATGTGAATAATGCCTCTAATGCATGTTTCCAAGAGCGTTAATTCAATATTTCAACGTGAAGAGACGTCGATTTTGTTAAAATCAGGGCATTTTTGTTGAGCGTTTGCCTATTAAATTTTTCTATTTTGAAGATTTTAGATGGCCGTTTTTTGGTAAAATAATAGAACAAAAACCATGGGCGGCTTCGCCAAAAATCAACTGTTTCTGATACAGGATTTACGCAGTCACAGAAATGAAGAGAGGCGACCATGCCAGCGCAAACAAAACGGTCAAAAGACAGGATTTATATAAAATTTCCGAAATGCAGAATCAATATTGAACCAATGGACTATTATAAATGTTCAATTGATTGATTCCAAATACATCAAAAATGTGATGATAGTAGTCGGTACGAGAATCGAACTCGTATGCCAAGATTGAGAATCTTGTATCCTAACCGTTAGATGAACCGACCGATTAATGATAGAGCGGAAGCGGGGGGATTCGAACCCCCGGTACGGTAACCCGCACGTCAGTTTAGCAAACTGGTGGTTTCAGCCACTCACCCACACTTCCTTTAGTGCTGCCTCGTCATGAACTAATGTTCACAAATGCGGTTGCAAAGGTAACGCTTTATTTCATATTCTAAAAGACAAGGCCTTCAAAAAGCATACATTTTAATTTTTATTAACAAGCATCTTTCAACGCATATTTTCGTCAATGAAAGAAAGTGGCAAAAGGTCTTTGATGCTATCTATACTATAAATTTTGTTTGTACCATAGAGAAGTATTTTCACTGGTTGGCGATACCTGTCTTCAATCTCCAAGATTACTTGTCGACAAGCGCCACAAGGTGTAATGGGTTCGGCAAGTAACCCCTTGTCATTCTTTGCCGCAATGGCGAGTGTAAGTATCGGTTCTTTAGGGAAATTTGCCTGTGCGGCAAACACTGCTGTGCGCTCTGCACACAGTCCGGAGGGGAAAGCCGCATTCTCTTGGTTGGCACCTATGACTATTTTCCCATTCGCCAATCTCACTGCTGCACCAACATAGAAATGACTATAATTGGCATAGGCATGATTTGTTGCATCAATTGAGGCACGTATCAATTCCTGATCTTCGACGGACAACTCCTCTAATTGCCATTCATGAATGGTGATATCCAAATTTATTTTCTTCATCGTTGTTTGGGTTTGATATATTCAAAAGCACCGATGTCGGGATTTTTTCCTCTTTCTACGCCCTTACGGTCTTTTAGCGGACTCCCTACTTGCGTTGCTTTATCTATTGCCAAAGAGGTTTCTCTCAGTTCAAAATTATATTTTAAGCTATCTGTATCAACGGTCTTAAAGTTTTTAGCGCCTGCCAAAAGTGTATCGTTCACATTCTCGAAAATCACATTGGTAAAATGAAGACTGTCTTCTGGCGTTTTTATCGAAGCTCGCAGTAAGCAGGATTCAAAATGATAATTCAAGGGAAAGGCACTATCAGCGGTTGGTTTCAATATCTCATTGTTAGCATAACCCGTTATTAGCGTGTTCGTGCATTTGAACAAAGAGACTGGAAAGTGTTTCGTATCAATGCGTAAAGCTACTCCTCGTTTGGCGTCAAAGGGATAAAATTGAGCCAGTGTACAAGCCATCAACTCTGCTTCTCCCCCATCGAGATAGACACAATCGTTGAGCGTATTAGAGAAAAGTGTATTGACGGCAGTCCATTTCGCATGTCGGCTATTAACGCCATAGCCTTGACAGTTATGAATCGTGGAGGCAGCGATTGTCAGCGTTTCACGAGCAATATCCGTAGAATCGATGGTGATACCATTGAAAGCACCATGAATATCCACATACTTCAGTTGGTTATCGAACGAGGAAGAAAAGTAATGAATCCCTTGCCATTGACCGCTTAAACGGTCATAAGGCAGGTAATCAAACATCGCATCCAAACGACTTCCTCGAAGAACAACATTGTGCGCAGCTGTCCCTTCGACAATTAACCTTCCGTAAACATCAATGCCAGCGTTGTGATTAAAATACAAGGACGTACCTTCTTGAATGGTGAGCGTTGCAGCACTATCGACTGTGATACCGTTCTTTACAAGAATAGGACGTTCAGATGCAATGACCGTGTCTCGTGATATATGGAGCTTGTTCAACTGAATTGCATCCCATGAATAGACACTTAAATGAACCTTTTGTACCTTTCCACTTTGCAAAGTAAACAGCAAAGCATCCTCCACTCGCTTGGCATCTTGCTGATGATTAACGGGTGGGGTCACTTCCACATAAACACGAATGCTATCCCCATTGCGAACTTCAATATCAGACGCTTGATATCCCATCTCCTTTCCTAAGAAAATGCCATCGACATTCACACGAAAACCCGTTTGATTACCACGGTCGAGACGAACATTTGAACATTTGATACCCGCCCCAGAACGATTATAAATCCAAAAAGATTTGGCGGATGAAGGCACATTCGAAAAGACTGTATCCAACTGAATACTATCGTTTTCAAAAGATAATGTAAATTCTGACGACGAAGAAAAATTATCTTCATCATTACAAGCGGTAAAGCCAATGATAACAAACAGCAGCAATAAGCCGCAATATCGAATATTCATTACTAATGAAACGTAAAAACAGCTTGATTATTTTAACCTTAAGTATTTTCTTTCTGGTCAATCATCTTTCCAAACAACCAAAACACCATGCACATAAAAAATGTTGCTTATCCAAACATAGAGCGAAACTTCAGATAATTTAATCCTTTGAAATGAGGAATGACTACATCACACAGAGAGGAAATTTCAGATGCAGGAAGTGTGGTTGAGAGCCCACAAACCGTCATGTTTGCAGCCTTAGCAGCTTTCAATCCGTTGATGCTATCTTCAAAAACGACACACTCAGAGACAGGAACTTGGAAGTTGGCGGCAGCTTGGAGATAGCAATCTGGGTGGGGTTTGCTTTTTAGAAAGTCTTCACTCGTTAGAACTCTATCGAACAATCGTCCAAACTCGGGATGATTTCGATACACATTTTTCATCTTCTCTAAATTACTGCTTGTGACAACAGCCGTATTTATTTGATGCTGACGCAAATCCTCAATAAATTCTTTTACCCCTAAGATATAATGATATTGCATTTCTCGCTCATATTCATTGATACGATTGGTTATCGAACGTTGAACCGCATCGTTATTTCTAAAATACATTTCGAAAATTTGAATCAAGGTTTGACCTTTGATGCGATGTGCAAAATGCTCTAATTCGGGGTAATATTCCTCTCCTATTTGGTTCCATAAAATTGTATATTGAGGCTCTGTATCCAGAATAACTCCATCTAAATCAAAAAGTGCGGTTGTGTACATTTTTGCCTTATTTAATAAGTTGATATGCCAAAGGTACAAAAAATATTCGTATTTTTGCAAAAGTTATTTATTGGTTATTATAGCTCTCGGTAGTAATGGCATGCCTTTTCAGGAAAGAATGAATAAGACAGAATCATCAAATAATAACAAGTCAAGTTACCACATATCAACCATCACTGATGCAAATTATAAGCAAATACTTCTCTTCTTTAACAGAGACGCAAACCAAACAACTTAGCATGCTCCAAGATTTATATAATGACTGGAATGCAAAGATTAATGTGATATCCCGAAAAGATATTCAACAGTTATACGAGCATCATGTGTTACATTCATTAGCCATCGCAAAATTCATCAGTTTTAAGAGTGGAACAAACATCTTAGACTTTGGGACTGGCGGAGGATTTCCAGGCATACCGCTTGCCATATTGTTTCCAGAATGTCAATTTACACTCATTGATGGAACAGGAAAGAAAGTTCGAGTGGCTCAAGAAGTTGCTACCGCGATAGGTCTCAAGAATGTTGAAACAAAACATATCAGAGGGGAAGAAGAAAAGGGAAAGTATGATTTTGTGGTTAGCAGAGCGGTAATGCCCTTGCCAGAGTTGATTAAAATTGTGAGAAAGAACATCTCTAAACAACAAAAGAATGTGCTCCCCAATGGGATTATCTGCCTAAAAGGAGGTAGCTTAGCAGACGAACTCAAACCTTTCTCAACTATAGTTCAAGTAACCGAAATCTCTAATTGGTTTACAGAAGAGTGGTTTCAAACAAAACAAGTTGTGTATCTACCACTTTAATTATTTAGAGAGAAGACCTAATTTTACAAAAGAAAATCTATATGATACAAGTACACAGCCTTGCGTGTAATATGCTACAAGAGAATTGCTACATCATTCATGACGAATCTAAAGAATGCGTCATTATTGATTGTGGCGCTTTTTATGAACAAGAAAAAAGCGCAATCCAACAATATATAAGCAAAAATCAACTTCAACCTGTACAGTTAATTGGTACGCATGGACACATTGACCATCACTTTGGAAATGCTTTTCTTTACAAAGAGTATGGACTCTTGCCAACTGTTCACCAAGCAGACAAGTTTTTAATGGAGCAGTTGAACGAGCAAGCAGAATATTTTGCAGGAGTACATTTAACGGAACAAATGCCAATGCCTCAAACATACTTCTCTGAAGATGACAAGATTTCGCTCGGTTCACACACATTTACCATACTTGAGACACCGGGACATTCGCCAGGAAGTGTGTTCTTTTACTGTGCAGAGGAAAACATTGCCTTTTCGGGAGATACACTTTTTCATTACTCCATTGGCAGGACAGATTTGGAAGGTGGCTCCATGTTTCAAATGATACAAAGCCTTAGAATGATTTCCCAACTACCAGACATGACCAAAATCTACCCCGGTCATGGCGCCCCGACAACGATTGGTACAGAAATTGCAGGTAATCCATACATGGATCGATAATATTTACTTAGTGATTTGTAATATTTGGAGATGAAACACTCACAACAGACAGCAGCTGATAAAATAATACTGGGAATAGACCCCGGCACAAATGTGATGGGTTATGGTGTATTAAGAATTGTCAAGGGGAAGCCCTCTATGCTTGCTATGGGTGTTATCGACATGCGAAAGACTGGTGATCCATATCTTAAATTAGGGCATATATTCGAACGTGTCACTGGCATTATTGACGAATATTTACCTGACGAAATGGCAATAGAAGCACCTTTTTTTGGAAAGAATGTACAGTCGATGCTCAAATTAGGCCGAGCACAAGGGGTTGCCATTGCCGCTGCGATTCAACATGACATTCCCATTCATGAGTATGCACCACTGAAAATCAAGATGTCTATTACAGGACAGGGGCAAGCAAGTAAAGAACAAGTGGCGGGAATGTTACAGCGCCTTTTGAAAATAGACGCACAAGAAATGCCAAGTTTCATGGATGCAACGGACGCATTGGGAGCTGCTTATTGTCATTTTATGCAATTAGGCAAGCCAATTACCGATGTGCATTATGGAGGATGGAAAGATTTTGTAAACAAAAATAAGGAAAGAATATCAGCAGGGAAATCTATCTAAACGCAAATGTGTTGAGGTTTGAACCTCTGAAAACCATGAGAGACGAAAGTCTTGTATGAAAGAATCCAATTCATAAATTTACATATACAAATATTTTAAGTGATGAAAAAAATTATTTTGCTTTTAGCTTTGACCTGTTTATTCACAGTAAAAGCTACATCTCAAGAAATCTATAAAGAAGTAAATCGGATTATGCACCACGCTGAGGCGATAAAAAAAGACACCTCCAAAGACATTGAAGAAAGGAAAGTTGCAACGTTCAAGGTTGACGCTATTTTCTATCTCCTCACAAAGGCTGCACAAACTGACGGTTTCACAGAATTTGAACTTGGCAAACAAACCAATGCCATGATTGATTTTGTGAATAGTTACATCAAACGATTGTCCAACTCTTCTAAGAAAGCGGATAAGGAAATACTCATGGCAAAATTTAGAAACGCCACCATTCAAAATCCCTTATTCAACGATCCAGATAAAGAGGTGACACATGCCTATGTAGACAACAACAAATATATCACTCAATTTTCTATTGATACGGATTGGGTGAAGGCGTACAATATGGTAAAATAAGCCCCTTATTAGTATTATCCGTTGGAAGAATATTGGTAGTAATACCAATAAGTCTTACCATAAATGTCCCGCACTTTGGTTTTTCTCACTAAGGTGTTGGGATATTTTTTTGCGATAGTTTGATAGTCCTCGTAGTCAGCATCCATCACATTATTAGTATAGGTCACAATTGGTTGGGAACGAAGATGCGTATAAAGTATTAAAGCCTCTCTATAATGTTTTGGAAGATTGGCATTGATTTCGTAATACTTCGGCAACAACTTCACGAAATCATCCAGTCGCTTATCCAACAGATAGGCACACAGCAAATAATCACCTATGGCAGATTTTCCTAAATGATGTTGTTCTAAGAACTCTAAATAAGGCACAACTTCCATGGATGACTTCATGGACTTCCCTAAATAATGCTGAATTTCATTGGTTGGTAGCATCAGCATTTTGACACTCTCTCCGTTTGGTAGCAACGCTTCTGAACCTCCTTGCAATGGATATTCAAATAAATCCTCACCCAACCTTTTTACTTTAGAAAGCGCATAAGCACGAAGCATCACTAAACTTGAGTCTGTGTGCAGCGAATTTTCTCCTACTTTCAGCGCATCTTCGAACCGATGTTCATGTATGGCTACTTCCATTTTGGCTCGATAATGGTAGAGTTTATCATGATTACTAAAGGTGCAGACCATACAAAACATCACCACCAACGACAACAAGTTAATCCACATCGGACGAGACAAGACATTGTATGATGCTTGAGTTACCTTATATGAAACCTTTTGCTTTAAGTACCTTAATGCAAAGAAGCACAGAAGTAACAAAAGCGGAATTACCCACCACCAAGCCCCAAGAGCAGAATGATGATAGATTTTCTCTGTATCTATATCTGTTAAAGCCGTAAGAAGTAACAACGAAGGAAAAAAGGTAAGCGCATATCCTATCCTTGATAATCTAAAAAACCAAAAGATACTGATGTGTAAAAGGTATAAGATAACCGTAATGAGTACCGCTCCAATTGTTTTATCATAATACGTCTGTCCGTTAGATAGCACGTGCTGCGTAACCGCCAACACATCACATTGATACGAAAACAGATAAATAAAAGTAAAACAACAGAACACTACACTGCACAAAATACATGGCAGCAACGATTTTTTCTGATTTGGAATATGATAGGTAGCCAATGTCTTAATTTCTATAATGGTTTAATGCGATGCACCAAATCGGTGTCTTAGTCTTTCCTCAATACCATTGCACAACGTGCAGGTATATATAATTTCAACCACTCCTTTTTCTCGCTTTGATACAAGGCATCAAAAACTGTGAGGTGTTCTACGCTATCATCATTCAGTCCATTGCCTCCAAATGCTGGCGCATCCGTATTCAACACAACCCGATAAGAGCCTGGAGGGGTGAGAAATCCGTAGTCAACATAGGATTGAGTGGGTGAGAAATTGAAAACAAAAACAAGATCTCCACGCATAAAACACAAGATTTGATCACCATCCTGATGCCATATTTCCTTTATTTCCTGCTGTTGATAATTCTTTTCTGATTTCAATAACCGAATCATCGCTTTATCAAAGTCGCCCAAATAATGATATCCTAAATCTAAATTATCCACCAAATTCCATTGTCGCTTCGCATATTGATAGCTCCACCCATTTCCTTCACGTGGAAAATCTATCCACTCAGGGTGTCCAAACTCATTCCCCATAAAGTTAAGATAACCACCATTTATCGTGGAAGCAGTCATCAATCGAATCATTTTATGAAGAGCTATCCCACGATGAACAACAGCATTTTCGTCACCTTTCTTGAAATGCCAGTACATATCAGCATCTATCAAGCGGAAAATAATTGTCTTGTCTCCCACCAATGCCTGGTCGTGACTTTCACAATAGGAAATCGTTTTCTCGTCTGCCCTACGATTTGTCACTTCCCAGAAAATAGAACTTGGCTTCCAATCTTCGTCTTTCAGCTCTTTGATTGTCTTGATCCAAAAGTCTGGAATATTCATTGCCATGCGGTAGTCGAATCCATAACCACCACTCGAAACGGAAGCTGCTAAACCTGGCATACCGCTTACCTCTTCTGCAATGGTAATAGCATGGGGGCGAACTTGATGTATCAAAAGATTCGCAAGTGTAAGATAGCAAATGGCATTGCCGTCTTGATGACCGTTAAAATAATCTCCGTAGTTGGTAAAAGCTTCTCCAAGCCCATGACTATAGTAAATCATAGAGGTGACACCATCAAACCGAAATCCATCAAAATGGAACTCTTCCAGCCAGTATTTACAATTTGATAATAAGAAATGGATAACTTCATCCCTGCCATAATCAAAGCATAAACTGTCCCATGCTGGATGTTCACGCCGACTACCTGAAAGGAAATACTGGTTTGGGTCACCTGCCAAATTTCCCAAACCCTCCAACTCATTTTTGACGGCATGACTATGCACAATATCCATAATCACAGCAATGCCATGCTGATGGGCTGTATCAATAAGGTCTTTGAGCTCTTCTGGCGTTCCAAATCTTGAAGATGGAGCAAAAAAAGAACTGACGTGATAACCAAAAGATCCGTAATAAGGATGCTCCTGTATCGCCATAATCTGTATGCAGTTATATCCATCCGCCACAATACGAGGCAATACATTCTCCTTAAATTCTGTGTACGTCCCCACTTTTTCAGCATCTTGTGCCATTCCTATGTGGCACTCATAGATGAACAGTGGTCCGCTGACAGCTTTATACCCTTTGTCTTTCCATTCATAGTCCGTCTCTGGGCTCCATACTTGTGCCGAGAAAATAGAAGTCTTTGAATCCTGTACTACCCGAGTTGCCCACGCCGGAATACGCTCTCCCTTTCCTCCATTCCAGTAAACGTGCATCTTATAAAGCTGACCATGCTGTATGGCATCCAACGGCAATTGGAGTTCCCAGTTCCCAGTACCTTCTATACGCTGCGCTTGATAAGTACTCAACTCTTGCCAGTCATTAAAATCGCCCACCAAATAAAGTGCTGTAGCATTGGGAGCCCACTCTCTGAAAACCCATCCATCTTGTGTGCGATGCAATCCAAAATAGAGATAACCAGACGCAAAGTCGCTCAGTGTACTTTTTCCTTGTCGTGTGAGCCTTTTTTCGGTAGCCAATGCAAACTCATATCTTCCCCTGATTGCCGTTTCATAAGGTTCTAAGTAGGGGTCGTTTTTGATTAACTCCAATGGCTTCATCTGATATCCATGTAACGCAGACTGCTCCAAAACTCTCTTTTTTTGACTCGTTTCTTTTTTCATCGTTAATCAAATTCTTAATTTAAGGTAATACGACAATTTATTTTATCAGTTTACATAGCGACGTCCATGCTCATAGCGTCCCTGCGTAATAACTTTTCCATTGCGGTCTTTTTCTACAAACTTTCCATCTCTTCGGTCGTCAACGTAAGAACCTTCAAACCGTTTACCGTCTTTGGTTTCTTCAATTGCAGGTCCATTACGTTTCCCGTTTTTGTACATCCCTTTGTATTTACTACCGTCGGCATAGTGGATAATCACTTCTCCATCCACCTTTCCTTTCTTAAAGTTACCTTCAAAGACATCGCCATTTTTCTTCGTCAGTTTTCCTTTACCATTTTGCTGGTCGTTCTTCCAGTAGCCTGTATATCTATCACCGTTTTTCCATGTCATTGTTCCCAAGCCATCTCGTTCTCCCGACTTAAACGTCCCTGTGTATTTATCGCCATTGGCAAGCCTGAGGATGCCCTCTCCCGTTCTTTCTCCTTGCACATATTGCCCTTCATACAAGTCGCCATTTTGAAATTTATAGATGCCTTTTCCGTCTTGAATGTCTCCTTTCCAGTCGCCCGAATACACATCACCATCTGCATATTTGTAGACGCCTTTGCCTTCTCGAACGTTGTTCATCCATTGACCATCGTACGAAGAACCGTCCCCCCAATAAAAGACTCCTTTGCCATTTTTCTCATCATTCTGCCACTGTCCTTTATAATAAGCGCCAGTGGAAAAGACGTAAGTTCCCTTTCCTTGTCTCTTATCCTGATACCAAGAGCCTTCATACTTGTCACCATTATAATAGTACATGATGCCATGACCTTGTTGATAATCTCGAAACCACAGCCCCACATATTTATTATTGTTGGCAAAATAATAAGTACCACGACCATGTTGTTGGTTTTGAAACCACTGTCCTTCGTATTTCTCACCATCTGCAAAAGTGTATATGCCATAACCTTGACGTTTTCCTTTCACAAATTCTCCTTCATACGTATTCCCATTTTGATACTTTACGCTACCCTTTCCCTGAGGCTTACCCGCAGACATTTCTCCTTTATATTGTCCCGTAATTCGGTTTGCACCCTGTCCTTCTGAGATTGTACAGGAGCCTAAAGTTAATTTTTGAGCAAAAACTTGAAATGGTAATATGAATAAAATAAGAGATAATAGTCCTTTTTTCACTTTCAAATATAATTTAGTAAGATTTTCAAAAGTACTTATTTTTGACGAAACTGCAAAGACTATTAGTAAAATTTAGTAACTTTGTACTTTCAAAACTAAGACAGCATGAAATTCATTGGCATCATTCCAGCACGATATTCGTCTACTCGTTTTCCCGGTAAACCACTGGCTTTGCTCAACCACAAACCCGTCATCCAACATGTGTATGAACAAGTTTCCGCCGTGTTGCATGAAACCTACGTTGCCACAGACGATCAGCGCATTTACGACACCGTCTTGTCATTTGGCGGAAAAGCGGTTATGACCAGTAAAAATCACCAAAGCGGAACCGACAGAATACAAGAGGCGGTAGAGATATTACAACCTACCTGTGATGTCATCCTAAATATACAAGGCGACGAACCCTTTATACAAAAAGAACAAATCGCTTCACTATGTCAATGTTTTGACGATGCTAATACACAGATAGCAACGTTGGGTAAACCGTTTGAGAATCAAAAAGCCGTTGAAAACCCCAACTCTCCAAAGATTGTGCTTAACAATCAGGGATATGCCATGTATTTTTCACGTTCGGTCATTCCTTTTATTCGCAATAAAAAGGACGAACAGTGGTTTGTGCAATTTCCATTTCTAAAACACTTGGGCGTTTACGCTTATCGCAAAGAGGTGTTGGAGCAAATCACTCAACTTCCACAATCTTCTTTGGAATTGGCAGAAAGTTTAGAACAATTACGTTGGCTACAGAATGGGTATCGCATCAAGGTGGCAATCACGAATATAGACACCATTGGCATCGACACACCAGAAGACCTGCAAAGAGCAGAACGTTTCCTTGCCAACAAACAAGACTGAAGTCAGCCAACATTGATAACAAGCAACAGACCTACACTTGTGTTATCATTGCAGCACATCACATCTTTTGGACTAATGTCACGCTGCATGGAAGGAAAATAAATGCTGAATTTTCTTTACAAAGTGCCTCTCAAAACTCGCGTGAAAA
>NZ_JRPQ01000074.1 GCF_000762405.1 Hoylesella timonensis S9-PR14
TATTGATTTTTTCTATTTTGAAGATTTTAGATGGTCGTTTTTTGGTAAAATAATAAGACAGAAACAATAAATTCTTTTGCCAAAAATGAGATAAAAAAAACGACGCTGCACCTTCACAAAAGTGGCATTGTTGTGATAACAAATGACGCATAATGAAGCGAATGAAAACAAGCAGTGCGATTCATTTCATTCATTAGAATTGTTCTTGAAACAATAGAACAACGATTGTTTTCATCATTAACAACCTTTCTCTTCTATGAAAGAGCCGCGTACTTATTCACATTCGCTTCATTGATCGACAAGTTTATTTCAGCTTAAAAGTGATGGGAAGATTGTATTGAACCCGTACGGGCTTGCCATTTTCATATCCAGGCTTCCATTTCTTTTGCAACTTTGCCACTCTGAGAGCTTCTGCATCTAATAATGGGTCAATAGATCTGACAACCTTAAAATCTGATAATGATCCATCTTTTTCTACAACAAAATTCACGATGACGCGCCCTTCTATTTTCTTATTCTGCGCCTCTTCGGGATATTTCATGTTTGTTGCCAAAAAGTTCATTAAAGCCGGTATGCCCCCTTCGTACTGAGGCATCACTGATGATATTGCATATACTTTATCGTCATCATCTTTTACGGTGCCACCTTTCTTCTGTGTTTTGACTGGTGTCCGTTTCTTTTTGGGTTTTTGTGGTTGTGTTTGCCGCAAAACTTTTACGGCATCTTTCTTCACAATAGTGGGTTGTTCACTGATAGAGCGTGCGATACTCTCTATGTTGCTCGCGGCGAGGAGTGCGGCTACGAGCGGAAGGAAAAACAAGTATTTGACCTTTCCTACGGGTTTTGTTCTGCGTTTGTTCATCATCTTGATTCTTTTTTTTAATGGTAAAACATTGAAGTTATTTGAAATTGTAGCTACATTCTTTTGATACGACAATCCTAAGAGGTGGTATTGGTAGGTTTTAGAGTTGATTCCATTTGCCACCACTCGATGATCTGCCAAATATTCTATGTTCATTCTCACCTCTCGTCTCAACAACCATGCAAAAGGATTCATCCAACATACGATGGTAAAGAGTTCGGAACAAATGACATCTATCGAATGCCATTGTCTGGCATGTGTCTGCTCGTGCACCAATATCTCGTGTAGTTGAACAAGCGTTTGTGCATCGGGGTTTACAAAGATCCATTGGAAAAAGGAGAACGGACTGCCTTTGCCCTTGATGATATGTACCTTACAACCGTCTATCTCGCGCATTTTGGTGCGGATAATCATGGCCACAATCATGCCTACTTGCACCAACATCCGAAGCAAGAGTACTGCTACCCCACCTATATATATCCATTGCGCCACGTTCATCCAAGTCTGCTTGGCATTCTCTGCTCCGACAGTGAGTTCAGGAAGCACTACTTGTCGGTACGTTATTGCCATTCCTTGAGAGGTTTCAGCGGTCATGAGCCAATTGATTGTTGGCATCAATGGAACCAAGAAGGCGATGGCATAAATGCCTAACAAAAGACCTCTTCTCCAACCAAAGAACGTGTCTTTGGCACAAAACATCTGATAAAAGCCATACAACAGTATGAGGGCTATGTTTACTTTGACAAGATAGATAAGCATAATCTGTATTTCTTAAGTGTGCGTGTTCAAATCTATTATTTTCTAACCAGCGATAAGGAAAGGAGTTTATTCGTTACCCTTCTCAATTTGATCAATGATGTCTTGCAAGTCTTCAGAAGACAGTTTCTCTTCTTTTGCAAAGAAAGACACCATGTCCTTGAACGAGTTACTAAAGTAGTCACGAACAAAACGCGACATACAGTGCTGTTTGTACTTCTCTTCTGGAATAGCAGGAGAGTAAACGTAGGTGTTCCCTCGTTGCTCTTGATTTACAAAGTCTTTGCGCTTGAGGTTGTTCACCACCGAAGCAACAGTGGTGTATGGCGGTGGAGGCGTGCTCAGTTCACCCAATATTTGCTTTACCGTACAACTTCCTAATTGCCATATCCGTTGCATGACCTCTTCTTCTTGTACTGTCAATTTTTCCATATTCATCATCTTGCGTATTATCAACTTAAACAGTAAGCAACTGTCTGATGTCAGTCCATAGATTGCTTATCATTCGCAAATCTACGAACTTTTCGTAACAACTGCAAGCATTTATTGGTTAATAAATCATAAATATTTTGCAAAAGTAATTGTTTGTGACGTTATTACGAATATCTCGTAATACACATTAACACATAAAATAGTACTCGTTAGGGGTACTATTGGGCTGATTGAATATATCAAAAAAAGATTCTATAACGTTTCGTATAGACAAGTATAAGAGAGTATAAAAAATACTTATCCATACGATTCGTTATAGGAATCTTTGTCCATTCTTCTTCAAGCCTTATTCCTTTCATCCTCAAGCGTGTGATGCGCTTGAGAAGAAATTGTGGAGTATGAATTTTTGAATATTCAAAAATTGGACTAAATAATACTAAAATACTTGGTTCGTAAAAAATATTTAAGTAACTTCGAAAACAAAACACAAAATATTGCGCATGAAAATGTCAGATAACAACTATTGCGTCATTCTTGCCGGAGGAAAGGGAAAACGCCTTTGGCCCTGCAGCAGAGAGAAAAAGCCTAAACAATTTATCGACTTTTTCGGTACGGGTCGCACGCTGCTTCAACAAGCCTACGACCGCCAATTGAAGATAGTTCCCACAGATCATATCTTTGTTTGTACCAATCAAGCTTATTTGCCGTGGATACGAGAACAGCTACCCGACTTGACTGAAGAGCAAATCTTGGCGGAGCCTATTCATCGAAATACGGCGCCCAGTGTAGCATGGGCTGCACATCGCATCATGCGATATAATGAAAATGCCAACTTATTAGTAGTGCCGTCTGACCAAGTGATACAAAACGAAGAGGCTTTTGTGGATGATGTTCTGAAAGGGTTTGAGTTTGTAGAACAGCAGGCAGGACTTCTCACCTTGGGCATCAAGCCCACTCGCCCCGAACCAGGATATGGCTATATACAATTAGGTGAATCTGCTGGAAACAATGTGCATAAAGTGCAGTCGTTCACAGAAAAGCCTGAAAGAGAGTTTGCCAAAATGTTTGTAGAAAGTGGTGAGTTTTATTGGAATACGGGTATGTTCATGTCGAACATTAAATTTTTGTCGGCATGCTTAGACCGTTTGCTCCCCTTTGTGTTGGGAAATCTTGATCAGATGAATCCACAATGGACCATTGAAGAGGAAAACAAGTTTATTCATAAAAACTATCCACTCTACTCCAACTTATCCGTAGATTATGGTGTTTTGGAGAAATCGGAAGATGTGTACGTGATGAAATGCTCATTTGGGTGGGCAGATATTGGTACGTGGCACAGTATCTACGAATCCATGCAGAAAAGCGAATCGGACAATGTCATTATTGATAGCAATGTGATGCTTGAAGCCTGTCAGAACAATGTCATCAAACTGTCGAAGGGTAAGTTAGGCATCATTAACGGTTTAGACGGCTACATCATTGCCGAACACGACAATGTACTGCTCATTTGCAAGAAAGAAGATTCCTCGGCATTGCTGCGGAAGTACATTAATGAGGTGCAAATCAAGAAAGGCAACGAGTACATTTGATGACTTTGCGCAACAAGTAGGCGTTGTAAATCTGTCTGCTCACCATGTCAGAAGTGTGCATAAATAGAGGGACTGAGATGCTTTATTTTTTATGAAAAATATTGACATGGGTTCAAAATACGAGCGTATTTGCAACCAACTCATTAGTTGGTCGCAAATACGCTAAAAATATAAAACTCTTATTGTCAGTGCGTTACGCGATTGATGCACTATGTCCCTTTTATTAACTCATTACTTTAACCTCGCTAAAGCATGTACTTAGTCTCCTTAGATGCATGATATTGCACTGTTATCCCATGTTTCAAAGCACATTAACCCAATGAGTTATTGGAAAAAGGTGAAAAAACAACGCATTTGAAGGGTTATTTACCGCTTTCAAACATCATTATTTTTTCTATTTCGCAAATGCCAAATTTTGAAAAAATAGGACATTTTCGCCCTTTTACTCGCTACAAAAATATGCACCGCAGCAGTCGTTCAATAGACAAAAATGTTTGGCTTCCCGAAAGAGAACTGTTCTTTTGAAACCCTACAATCTCCTACTTTAGATATTCTTCACACAAGGCGACCCACAGTGAGGCACCTATGGGAAGGATTTCCTGATCGAAGATGTACTTAGGATTGTGTACCATAGGCGTTTCACCATTACCTAACATGATGTAACTTCCTGGTCGTTCTTGCAACATAAAGGCAAAGTCTTCACTGCTCATCAACGGCTTGCAAGGGTACACTACATTTTCCTCTCCAAAGTATTTGCGTGCCACTTCGGCAGCAAAAGCTGTTTCTTCGTGCGAATTGACAAGTACTGCTCCGGGTTGTCCCTCTTTAATTTCATACTTGCAACCAAAGCATTCTGCTTGAGCAGCAGTGATCTCACGAATACGTTGCAACACCAGCTGACGTCCATCGGGCTGCATGTTGCGCATAGACAACTTGAGTACAGCTTCGTCTGGAATAACGTTTCCTGCATTCCCAGCTTGGAATGAGCCGATGGTGACCACGCCATTATTCCAAGGAGAGAGGTTGCGTGCTACAATTGTCTGTAGTGCCATCACCAAAGAAGCACCCGCAACGACAGGGTCAATGCTTAGCTCGGGCATAGAACCATGCCCACCACGCCCCATTAAGCGTATCTCCCAATTATCTACCGCCGACATTGTTTCTCCATCATGGAAATGCAGTACACCCTTTGGTAGCCCAGGTATGTTATGTATGGCATATATTCTATCGGCATTAAACTTCTTGAAAAGTCCATCATCTATCATTGAAGGACCGCCCTGCATGGTCTCTTCGGCAGGCTGAAAATAGAAGTAAACGGTACCATTGAAGTGCTTTGTGTCTGCCAGATACTTAGCTGCCCCAAGTGCCATGGCACTGTGACCGTCGTGTCCGCAGAGATGAGAAATACCGTCGTGCCTACTTTTATAAGGTAGGTTGTTGATCTCTTGAATAGGGAGAGCATCCATGTCGGCTCTAATGCCTATTTTCTTCTTTCCATCGCCATGACTTAGGACACCTACCACACCCTCAATGCCATGTTTTCCTACATGCTCATGAACCTCGTAGCCCATATTCTTTAGCAGGTCGGCAACATACTTGCCGGTATTTACCTCTTGGGTAGATAGCTCAGGCTCTTGGTGCATGGCTTCCATCCACTGTTTCATCAGTGGCAACATAGCAGCCAATTCTTTCATTGGTTTTACGTTCATTTTAGTCATATCTTTGGAAGACGATTACTCGCTGCGATCGATAACGAACTTAAATGTTTCTTTCTTGCCATTTTCGTACTGCTGACTGGCGATATAGAGTCCGTTTTTGGAAGGGGAAGTAATCTGCGTTCCATTTGGAAGATAATAATGCGTTGCTACGATGCGTTGCCCCTTTCCTCCACGTTTTGCTACAGTTTTATCAATACCTGTGGGGTCTGTCGTCGTCAGGCGATAGGTCGCACCCTTGGAGGTATTGAATGTAATTTCATCATCGCTTACCTTGGTTGCGTTTACCTTGTTGCCCTGTCCATCAGTCAGAGTGAAGCCAGTGGCAATCTTAGGGTATTTCACGGTAGCTTTCTTGCCAGCTTTGGATACAATGTCAATGGACACCGCCTTGTTGTTCTTCCACCCAATGGACACTTCAAAGTTGTCTACGGCGCAAAGTCCCTTTACACTTCCGTTTTTCCACATCGATGGCAACGCTGGTAGGATATCAAGTTTTCCAAGATGACTCTGCAAGAGCATCTCCGCCATGCCTGCACATGCGCCAAAGTTTCCGTCAATCTGATAAGGTGTGTGAGCATCCCACAGGTTTTCGTACACGCCTCCTCCTTCACTGTTGCCAGTGTTGTCTTGGAAATGCAATGCTGTCCTCAGTAGTTTTTGGCACACCTTGCCGTTGCGCGCTCTGGCATGTAGGTTCACTTTCCACCCCATAGACCAACCCGTACCTGCATACCCTCTCGTGTTGAGCGAGTTGAGAGCAGCTTCATAGATGTTGGCGTCAATATCTCGTCCAATTTGGTTGCCTGGGTACAGTCCCATGAGATGCGACATGTGTCGATGCGAATTATAGGTAGGAACATTAGCCTGCGATGTGTACTTCCATTCGCGCAAGAGTGGCTTCCCATTCACATTTTCTATCGCCAAACCTGTATCTAATTTCTTGAACTTGTTGTTCAGGTCGTTGAGGAAGGTGGCATCCTCGTGAATACCCAACTCTGCTATCGCCTGTAAGGTATTGTTGAACAAGTCCCAAACCAATTGTTGTGAGTGTGCAGTAGCATTTTCGCTTCCAGGACCATGCTCGGGTGAAAACTCTTTAGGACACTCGTAAGTGCCGTCAGAAGCTTTCACCAATCGTTGCAACCAATATTCAGCGCATGAGCGCATGGCTGGATAAGCAATGTTTTTCAGATACTCTTTGTCCAATGTGAAACGGTAGTGCTGCCACAAGTGCATGCAGTACCAAGCGTTAGCAATGGTATAATTTTGCATCCAATTGGAGCCCGACCCATAGATGTTGTTTTCAGTTGTCAGCGTCCAACCTACTGTTTGTCCTGCAATCTGTTGCGCATTAGCTCGCCATTGCGGACGCTCGCAAGCCTCGCGGTGTATGTACTTCAAGAAAGGAAGATGCAACTCACTGAGATTGGTGATTTCAGCAGGCCAGTAATTCATCTGTACATTGATATTTGAGTGAATGTCACTGTTCCACGCAGGATTGTTGACGTTGTTCCAGATACCTTGCAAATTGCTTGGCAAGTCAACGCCTCGGCTGCTGCTAATCATCAGATATCGACCGTAGCAGAAATAAATTTCCTCTAACAGCAAATTGTCTGCCGGACTTATGGCAAAGTTGTCAATGAGCTGTCGTGTCGTTACGCTTGGCATCGCCTTCGTGATGTTGAGTTCGCAACGGTTATACAAAGCCTTATAGTCTTCTACATGCGCATCACATATCGCCGCATAGCCTTTGCTCAAAGCTGCGTCTACAACGCCTGTGACATGCGAAGGAAGCAAAGCTGCATCAGAGATATATTCGTCATTGGATGCGTCAAAATTAGTAGTGCCATAGAGATAGATAAACATCTCGTCAGCATTTTTCACGTCGATACCACCATCTTTGTTGACGGCAATCGTTCCACCCTTTGCTGTAACGTATGCCTTGCAATAGTAGGATTCGCCTTTGGGCGTGCCCGTACGTGGCACTTCGCCTTGGAAGGTGATAACGCCAGTGGTGCCATTCATGTTATAGGTAGGCGTTTTTCCGTTTTGGTTGAACAGGATGATGTTGTTACTAATCTTTCCCTTCTCGCTGGCTTTGTAATGTATGGCTATCACCTTGTCGGGGTACGAACAAATGTACTCTCTTTGGTAATCAACACCATTGGCAGTGTATGCCACTCCTGCCTTTGCATGGTCAATATCCAACCAACGACGATAATTGGTCGCTGCGTTGAGACGGCTGTCTGTTGACGTGATATATAGATTTCCAAAGTTCAGGTATGAGCCATAGTTAGGATTGCCCACAACTGCTCCTACATGACCTTTCCACAATGTCTTGTCGTTGAATTGCACTTCATCTCTCTTCACGCCTCCCATGACACAGCCGCCAAACTGTCCGTTACCAATCGGTAAAGTGGAAGTCATCCATACGGTGGCAGGCTCTGTGTACCACAGCGTGTGTTTGCTGGTAGGCTTCCATGTCGTAGCCCCCGTTAGGGACACTTCGTTGATGGGAGTAGGCTTGGCATCATTGATAACCATGTCGTTGATAGCGACAAATTGCAGAGGGTTGTTCGAATCGCCTTGAAACCATAAGCCCAACTTGCGACCAACACCAGCTCCTCCCCATTGATTCAGGAAAGTTTGTCCGCTTCCTGTAGTGGAAATCTCGAAGCCTTGATATTCTGTGTTGGTAGTTTTCAGTATTTTCAGATCCTTGACACCATTGGGCTGCGTGCCGGCACAAAAGAATTTGAGCGAAGTATTATAATACAGCGTTTGTCCTGCTGCGTTAACAATGTTATAGTTATCGCCTTTCTTTATTACTTTCCACGTTTGTTGTTTCTTCATGTTTGCCACAGGAGTAGCGGTTTGCACCTTACTGCCATTACCCATAGAGGTGATGACGGCTTGCCCCCGTTGCATCTGAATGTAATAGTACACTTCGTTGCCACTGGTACTAATGGTTGGCATGGAGGGTTGTGCAAAGGCAAGCATGCTAACAAGCAATGCTGTTAGTGTTGTAAAAATCTTTGTCATATAGGTTGTAGTATTTGTAAAGAATGATACAAAGATATACAAAAAATAGGATTTTTACGCTCAATCGTGCACATAAAAACAAAATCCTTTCTTTTTGATAAGGCGGAACTTTAGCTATTTCTTCAAAAAGAGGAAGGTGAGCAGCCATGATTTCAGTAGCATGGTTTGAATGCTCCCTTCCCTTTATGTTAAGCAGTTTTGATATTAAGAATACACGTTTTACACAGTGGACGTTGTTTCACAGAATTCGCAGAACCTGCAAATATCCTCATCTCACGAATGGGATATGCGCAGTTGGCACGTTCATTCCCTCCAGTTGCAACTGCACATCAACTCCTCGCGCATCTTCTTCTTCCCATGCAATGGCAACTGCTTTGCGTTCATGTGGCATCAAATGAAAATAGTTGTCGGTATAGTCGACTGGCAAAATCTGTTCGCCATCGCTACCTTTTAATTGCAAACGAATGAGCATGGCAGGCGTATCAGTGGGATTGTACAGTTTTACCTTCACCTTATTTTTATCCTTGACAAATGTCACAGCAGGCTTAACAGCGGGCAAAGAGTGCAAGGCTTGGAAGTTGCCCTCATCGGTAGAGCAAACATAAAAATTGTCAGATAACACCCTGTTTTGTGTATCTAATAGCGACATCTTCAAGAAATAGACTGTACCACGGATAGCAGGCGCATCGATAGCCATGCACTCTACGGTTGTATCGGGCTTGGTTTCTATCCGCTGTTGATACTTCACGATAGATTTTCCCCACATGTCCAGCACCTCACAGTGCGCTGTCAAGCTGTCCTTCACCATTTTATGAAGATTGACAACCTCCATTTTTCGAGTACTTGCATTCCATTGTATGTGCAATGGTTCGCATGCTTTTTTCACGCCAAAGTAAGCAGCTGTCGGTTCGAGGTAATAATCGTAGGTCTGCCATGTCATGCTGGGCCAACAAGGATGACTCATCCAAATGAGCAGTCCTAAGCGGTGCTTGCTACCCGATTCGAACATGGCACGATAGCCATTATAGTTCACCCATTGCGCAAGTTTGGTAAACTGATGTACGTCTCCAATCACACCAAAAGCCTTTTCAATAATTCCATTAAACGATGCACCACGCTGCGCACCCTCCAATGTATAGTCGTGCTTGCCCCAGGCATCGTTTTGAGGCCACAGATGATGAGGAGAAAGCGTGCGGCAAAGATTCTCGTAGTTCATCACGTTGGGCATTCCACGCTCCGTGTGCAACTTGCCTGTTTGCTTTTCAAAATATTCTTTTTCAGGCAAAGCCCAATAAGGACCGTGCCCACTGACACCCTCATCCGCCGAACTGGAGATATATAACATGTCCGGGTGCATGGTATTTACGATTTGGCGAAGAGCTGTATCGAGCGTCTTGGGTGGAAATCCCTCGTTTCGTCCACAGTACAAGGCAATGCAGGGGTGATTGCGAATGCGATAAACATCGTCCTTCGCATTGTTTAAGAACATACGCTCATCCTGTGGATCGGGACCGTCAGAGGGGTTTGCCAACCAGAAATCTTTCCATACCATGATGCCGTAGCGGTCGCAAGCCTCGTAAAACTCATCATTGCCTGTTTGTCCTACCCAATTGCGTATCATATTGCAATTCATGTTGCGATGGTATTTTACAGCCGCATCGTATTCGCGTGCCCTATAGTTAAGGTTGCTCTCGCTGAAGCCCCAGTTACCTCCAAGAGGAACAAATCGTTTCCCATTAATATATAAGGTAAGACGTGTGTCTGCGTCTTTATAGCTCATTTGGCGAATACCAGCCTTATAATGTAATGGTTGAGAGTCTCCGCCGTGGGCTTCGAAGGTGTAGCCCGCATCGTAAAGATATGGCTCTCCGTAACCATTAGGCCACCACAAACGGAAACATTGTCGCTGCAGTTGCGCATAATCCGTTGGTAAGAAAGTGGCTTCTATGGTGGTTGAGGCAGGAATGGTGACTGGCTTTTGAAACTTGACCGTCCCTATCCACCCTTTTAGTACTCCATGAATGGGGTGTTGCTGGTTGTTGGTAAGGCGGACAGAGGGCGTCACTGTTGCCAACGTATCAGGCAAATGAAGACGAGTGGTGACCACGGCATCACTTAATGTAACACTTCCTTCTGCAGTTAAATACACATGATTCCATATCCCAATATTACGTCCACGGACTGTGGAAATCCAATCCCACCCAATTGTGGCATGAAAAGTAGGGTTGTCCGCTCCCAAGATACCACCATTAAAATCGGTGTTGAACTGGTTTTTCTCCTTCACTGCACCAGGATGTTGGGTCTTGATAATCTCTACAGCCAACACATTTTTGCCCTCTCTCAGTAGGTGGGTAATCTCTGTTTTACTGCGTATGAATGCCCCTTCTATGCAATTGATGCGCTTTCCATTCAGATAGATGTTAGCTTTCCAGTTAATACCATCAAAATGAAGAAATACAGCTTGCCCTACCATCTCTTTCGGCAAGACGAAAGTACGACGATACCAAAAGTTGGAATTGAAGAACGATTCAGATGCCATAAACAACTGGTTGTCCTTATTGGGATGAGGTACAGCTCCTATATTGACATAACTTGACAGCACAGTAGCAGGTACTGTAGCGGTTATCCAACCACTATCATCGAAGTTTAGACTTGCTATTTGTTCTCCCACAGCATGTACTTCTGAAACTCGTTGTAACCGCCAGTTTCCGCCATTCAGGCTCCATCTATTGTCTTGGTAAGTACTTTCGGGATAAGGTTTGGCAGTAAGTCCGCCTCTACCCATCACCTCTATTTCGCTCAACACAAACGGTTTGCCATTCTTCGATGCTGTCATTTTCACTTTTACATAGCGTGCCGTGGCTTTGCAAGCAATAGTTTCTTGTCTTTGTGTTCGTTGCTGAAGATTGGCAATGTGCTCCCAATGCTCATCATCTTTTGATACCAGCACCTCGCCTCGTATGGCTTTGTTGAGCCAATGCAACTTTATTTTGTCGAAAGAGGCTTGCGTTCCTAAATCCACTTTTACCCATTCATCGCTCGAAGTAGCACTCATCCAAGCACTACGAAAAGCTGCAGAAGGCAACACATCGGTGACGGGGGTGCCGTTTTGGGCGAAGTTAAGTTGGGTCAGCGTCCAATGTGCAGCACCTGCCATTTGGAGCTCCAAGCGCAAACCGTATAGACGGGGCACTTTGCCATTTAGTCTGAATGCCATTTTCAAATTGCGTGTAGGCAGCAGTTCGGTGTCAGTTACCTTGTTAGGGTCGCTATGCGCCTTGTATCTGGACGCTATACCAGGCAACGAGTCGGCTGCTTGCTGCGCCACGACCTGCCATTTTCCCCTCTCATCACAAGCCAACAATCTAATCTTATAACCGCTCGTAGCTTGTTGTTCGTGGTAAGCCACGCGAGCAACAATGCTTATTTCGTTGGCAATAACATGCATGTTGTCCCACTGGTATTGAATGAAAGCCTTACTTCCCAGTAGGATATTTCGCGTATATTCGCCTCGGTCGATAGCCCATTCACGTTCTCTAAGGGGTAAAATGCCTTGATTGGTTGTAACTGTGAGACGAGGAGGCATCGCACGAGTGATAATGCCATCGGTAATGAGTTGTGCCGTGAGATTGTAATCATAGCTCGAAGAATGGTACGCCTTACGATGCAAAGCAATGTTGCGGTACGTGTTGTCCTGCACTAACGTAGGCACATAAGCCTCTTGCACACGCCCCGGATAAATGCCAATGCCACGAGTATAGGTTTGTGCAAAAGCAAATTGTACCCAAAAAGTCATCGTTACCAAAAAGCCATAAAAATACCTTGAATGCCGTATCATATCGTATGTCATTGAAAATTGATTGTTGATTGTTTGACAAAAATAAGCATAATGTACAAGAACACAAAAGGTTAACTCAAGAAAATAAGTTAACCTTTTACACTATATTGTTTTATTTAATATCGAAGAGTATCCTTTTTGCAAAGGTAGATAGATTTACAAATCTATTTGCTTCAAAATCTTATGGGTAGCTCCTGTCTTAGATTCCACATAGCTGCCAGCCGCTTCGCCACTCAATTGCAAGTACTCTTGTTGCGTCATGAGCTGTTGCATCATACGTGCAAACGAAGAACAGTCCGTGATTTCGAACCCTCCCTTCGCCTTAATCAGTTCCTGCGCTTCTTGAAAACGCTGATGATTAGGACCAAAAAGTACGGGCATTTTCCATACAGCGGCTTCTAACACGTTGTGTATTCCTACCCCAAAGCCACCACCAACGTATGCCACTTCACCATAATGATAAACACTCGATAGCAGTCCAAAGCAGTCGATTAACAAGCATTGAGCTTGTGCGGCTTCTTCGGGTGTTGTTGCGGTGTAACGTACTGTCTTTCCCTTGCATTTTTCTTCGATACGCTTCAAATGCTCTTCGTTGATGACATGGGGGGCGATGATCATTTTCCAATCCTTATATTCGTTCATGAAAGGAATAAAAATATCCTCGTCTGGCGCCCAACTTGAGCCTGCAACAAACACTTTTTTATCTGCTTTGAAAGCCTTAACTATCGGAAGTTGCTGAGCTTTCTCTTTGATTTGCAACACTCTATCAAAGCGAGTATCGCCTACGACATCGACTGTGTCTATCCCTATCGTGTGAAGCAAGTGCTTGCTCTTTTCGTTTTGAACGAAGAAATGCGTAAAACATCTCAAGACGCCTGCATAACTTTTGCCATACCAACGGAAGAAAATTTGATGCTCTCGGAAGATACTACTCACACTATACACAGGTACATTGCGGTGCTTGAGGATGTGAAGATAGTTGTACCAAAATTCATATTTAATGAAGAAAGCCATGCAAGGATGCACCGCTCGCAAAAACCTACGGGCATTGCGAATGGTGTCTACGGGCAGATAGCACACGATATCGGCATGCTCGTAGTTCTTTCTTACCTCGTAACCCGAAGGCGAGAAAAAGGTAAGTAGTATTTTGTATTCGGGATATTCGCTCCGTATAAGTTCTATCAAAGGGCGACCTTGTTCAAATTCTCCCAACGATGCGGCATGAAACCAAATGTACTGATGATTGGGATTGACATTCTTTTTCAGAATGCCAATCGCTTCATGTTCACCTTTCCACATGGTACGCACTTTTTTGCTGAAAGCACTGGCTACAGCAACACCAAGTAAATAGATATAGATAGCTACTTGGTAAACAACGGAAATTGGTTTTCTACTATCCACCTTCCTTATTCAGAAGTTGATTGAAGTGTAGGAATAACTTCAATGGCTTTATGTAACCGTTTTAACGTCTCTTCCTTCCCGAGGAACGCAGAGATGTCAAACATGCCAGGACCTTTGCCTATTCCTACCAATGTTAAACGAAAGGCGTTCATGACATCGCCCAATTTATATCCTTTGTCTTCAACCCATTTCATGACTTTCTCTTCTTGATTCTTCAACGAGAAGTCGTCTAAACTTTCCAGCAAAGCAGCCAATTCAGTCATTTGCTGAACAGAATAGTCTTTCCAACGTTTGCGAACAGTCTTGGGGTCGTATTCTAACGGAGCCACAAAGAAGAACGAACATAAGGGCCACAATTCCTTCACAAAGTCGACCCGGTCTTTCATCATGTGTACTACCTGTGTGATGCGTTCCAACGATTCATCAACCCCATTGTTGGCAACGATAGGTGCAAAGAGTTCAGCAATCTCGTCATCGCTCTTCGATAAGATGTACTCGTGATTGAACCAGATACCTTTTTGATAATCAAACTTAGCACCTGCCTTGGAACATCGCGTGATGTCAAAGGCGTCTACCAACTCATCAAGACTGAAAAGTTCTTGATCTGTACCTGGATTCCAGCCCAATAACGCCAAGAAGTTAATGACTGCCTCGGGGAAATAACCACTTTCACGATAGCCAGACGATACCTCTCCCGACTTTGGGTCGTGCCATTCCAAAGGGAATACAGGGAAACCAAGTCGATCACCATCACGTTTCGACAACTTTCCTTTGCCTTCTGGCTTTAAGAGTAACGGCAGATGAGCAAACAAGGGCATGGTATCCGCCCAACCAAACGCTTGATACAACAAAACGTGTAACGGTGCGCTGGGCAACCATTCTTCGCCTCTAATGACATGAGTAATCTCCATCAGGTGGTCATCCACAATGTTTGCCAAATGATAAGTTGGCAATTCATCGGCACTCTTGTAAAGCACCTTATCATCAAGGATGTCGCTTTTAACAATCACTTCGCCACGTATCATATCTTGCACGTGCACTTCTACTCCGGGTTCTATCTTAAAGCGAACCACAAATTGTTCACCATCAGCAATCCGTTGGTCGCACTCTTCCTTACTCATCGTCAAAGAGTTGCGCATCTGTGTCCTTGTATGAGCATCATATTGGAAATTATCTATTTCCTTTCTCTTTGCATCCAATTCTTCTGGTGTGTCAAAGGCAATGTAAGCCTTTCCTTCCTCTAACAATTGCTTGACATACTTTTTATAGATGTCTCTCCGCTCACTCTGACGGTAAGGACCATGCTCACCCCCAAAACTAACGCCCTCATCAAACTGAATACCCAGCCATTTGAAGGATTCCAAGATATATGCTTCGGCTCCTGGCACAAACCGATTGGTGTCGGTGTCTTCGATTCTAAACACAAAATCGCCGCCATGTTGACGCGCGAAGAGATAATTATACAATGCCGTTCGCACTCCGCCAATATGCAGAGGGCCCGTAGGACTTGGTGCAAAGCGCACACGTACTTTTCTTTCTGCCATTCTTAATAAATGAAGATAAGATATATAAATATGTGTAAAAACAAGCCGCACTTTAACAAGTAAAGTCTACCTGCTTATTTTTTGATTCACGTTATTTTTTGCAAAAGTAATCTTTTTTTTGCATTATAGCGTATTTTTTTTGTATTTTCGCATAATGATTATAGTAATCACATTTTTTTCTTACTTCAATGAAAGATAGAAACTTAAAGGAAATAACAAGCCTATTCTTATCATGAAGAAGTGACTTTATCAACCCAACCAAAGAATTTGCATCAGCATGAGCAACTTTAATTTTAAGGAATCCATACAGTGGCGTAACCTATTTACCCGTAGTGCTTTAATTCTCATCACCGTGGCACTCATCGTTTGGTTGTTGCCAAGAAATGCAAGTCAGCAATTTCATTATGACATCGATAAGCCATGGATGTACAACTCGTTTATAGCAAGTTTTGATTTTCCTGTTTACAAGACGGATGAAGCCATTCAAGAGGAGAAAGATTCTTTGCTACAATATTATCAACCTTACTTTAACTATCGCACACAAGTTGAGAAACAACAGATTGATCGCTTCAAGAACGATTTTAAGGTAGGTATTCCAGGGCTGCCCACAGTGTACCTGAACATTCTGTTGGATCGTCTCCACCGCCTATATCAGCAGGGTATTATCAACACACCTGAGTACAATCGCTTTGGAAAAGACTCCACAAGCATGGTGAGAGTGGTGAGCGGAAAACAGGTACAAAGTCTCCAAATTAACTGTATCAACTCTACACTCTCGGCTTATGAGCAACTCTTTAACGACGCAAAGTTGATGCCTTACCGACAACTACTACAACGCTGTAACCTCAACGAATATATCCAACCCAACATGGATTATGACAAAGAGCGCAGTGAGACCGAACTTAACGACCTTCTCAGTGGAATAGCGATTGCCAGCGGAATGGTGATTAGCGGACAAAAGATTATTGACCGTGGTGATATTGTCAACGAATACACCTATCGGGTACTCAATTCTTTTGAGCGGGAGATGCAACGTAGAAACGTTTCGGCAGATGAAATGAAGACTACTTTTTACGGGCAATTGCTCTATGTCACCATACTTGTGCTGCTATTTACGATTTATCTTTCTCTTTTCCGCAAAGACTATTTTAACAAGCCAAGCAGCATCACCATGCTCTATGTACTTGTGACGATATTTCCTATCATCGTATCGTTAATGATTAGGCACAACCTTTTTAGCATATACATCCTACCATTAACCACTGCAGCCATCTTTGTGCGCATGTTCATGGATTCCAGAACTGCATTCGTTACGCATTGTACTATCGTGCTTATCTGTGCAGCGGCAGTGAAGTATCAATATGAGTTTATCATTATGCAAATTGTTGCGGGTATGGTAGCTATCTATTCGCTGCGCGAACTCACACAACGCTCACAGGTATTCAAAACAGCTATCTTGGTTGGACTGTCTTATATCGCTGTTTATTTTTCGCTACAACTCATGCAAAACAGTTCGCTCAACAAGCTCGATGCAGACATGTATTACCACTTTGTCGTGAATGCCGTACTACTACTATTGGCTTATCCTTTGATGTTCATCATTGAAAAAATGTTCGGCTTCACATCTAATGTTACCTTGTTCGAGCTGTCCAACACCAATAGAGGCATTTTACGCAACCTTAGTGAAATAGCCCCAGGCACTTTCCAACACTCCATCACGGTAGCAAACTTAGTTGTAGAGATTGCTAACAAAATCGAAGCCAACAGTTTGTTGGTTCGTACAGGAGCGCTCTATCATGACATTGGCAAAATGACCAATCCCGCTTATTTCACTGAAAACCAAGTAGGAGCCAACCCACATATAGGGTTGTCGCCTAAAGAGAGTGCACGAATCATTATCAGTCATGTTACTGAAGGGGTAAAACTCGCTGAACAAAATAACCTACCTTCGTTTATCAAAGATTTTATCTTGACACACCATGGCACCAGTACGGCAAGTTATTTCTATATACAATATAAGAATGATCACCCTGATGAGGAGGTAGACCCCGCTCCTTTCAGTTATCCGGGTCCTGATCCCTTTACGCGTGAGCAGGCTATCCTCATGATGGCAGACTCGGTAGAGGCTGCTTCACGGTCGTTGCCAGAATACACCGAAGAGAGTATTACCGAACTTACCAATCGAATTATTGACGGACAATTGTCACGTGGGGCATTTGTCGATTGTCCTATTACCTTTAGAGACGTTTTACAAGCCAAACAAGTGCTCATAGAAAGATTAAAAGCTATATATCATACTCGTATTTCCTATCCTCAAGAAAAAAAGTGAGAAAGAAAAGTTTCCTTTGTACAAATGGGTAGGCGCATATGTCAACGAGAAGTTAATTGATGTAGTTATCTCACTCCATTGATATTTATGAAACACCACCTAACAATCAAATTTGTTGCACAAACCAAATATTTTGTGCAACAAAACTCTTTATTTGTGTTAATATATTTTAAGGAATAGAGGACTTTTAAGGAAATCCTGAACAAGTTAAATACTTTTGCAATCAAATTTATAATAAAAAAAATGAAAAAAGTAATTTACGTAATTTCAGGATTATTATCCATTTGTACAGCAGTGAATGCTGGTGGTCTTCTTACCAACACCAACCAAAATATTGCTTTTAATAGAAATTTTGCGAGAGATGGTGCCATTGGTATTGACGGTGTTTACGCTAACCCAGCAGGCGTAGCCTTCTTAAGTAAGGGGTGGCACTTATCATTCAATGCCCAAAATGTATATCAGTCGCGAACTATAAAAAGCGGCATGACAATTCCTTCAATGGAAAAGACCCCTTTTTATCAACCTTTCAAACTCAATGGAGGTAACGAGAATGGAATTAAAGAATATACAGGAAAAGCTGCCGTACCCATACTCCCTTCTTTGCAAGCAGCACTAAATTACGACAAATGGGGCATACAGATGGCATTTGGTCTCTTTGGTGGTGGGGGCAAAGCCACCTTTAATGATGGACTTGGCTCTTTTGAACGTCAAGTATCTGTTATCCCTGCATTATTAGCTTCGGCAGGACTGTCCAGCAAAACACCTCACTACTCCATGAATAGTTATATAAGTGGTCAGCAATACATCTTTGGTGTTCAGTTAGGAAGCACTTATAAAATGAACAAACACCTATCCGCATACGCTGGTATGCGTATCAATTATGTCCTAAATAAGTACGAGGGAAACATTACTAACATAACCGCCAACATAGGAGGAGCTGATGTTAATCTTAACAACTATTTTTCAGAACAAGCGACAAAATTAAGAATGCAGGCAACAATGTTGAGTTCGAAAGCTACCAATCTGCCTGCTGGAGCCGAGAAAACAAAACTGGAAGCTACTGCTGCAAAACTGAATGCTGGTGCATCAGCAATGGATAGTTATAAAGAAAAAGTGCAAGATAAATACTTGGATTGCACACAAACTGGCTGGGGTGTTACTCCCATCATTGGACTAAACTTTAATTACAAGAAATGGAATGTAGGTACTCGTATGGAGTTCAATACCTATCTCAACATCCAAAATAATACAAAACGAGATGATACTGGCATGTTCAAACATGGAGTGAACACACCCAACGACATTCCTGCCCTTTGGACCATTGGCGTACAATATGCTGTTCTTCCAAATCTGCGTACGATGATAGCTTATCATCACTTTTTTGACAAGAGCGCACGCATGGCAAACAACAAACAAGAACAGCTAAGTGGCAATACTCAAGAATATTTGGCAGGCGCAGAATGGGATATAACAAAAGATGTTATGATTAGTGCTGGCATGCAACGTACCAAATATGGCTTGGGCGATGGAAGCTACCTTTCAGATATGAGCTTTGTTACCAGTAGCTACTCTTTTGGTTTTGGTGGTTCTGTACGCATCATGAAACGTGCACGTCTCAATGTAGCTTATTTTTGGACGAACTATGAACAACTTGATAAATCTTCATCAGAACCTTTACCCTTATTACAATCAACAAACAAAAAGATGGTAGCAAATAACACCGATAATTTTACACGTACCAATAAAGTTCTGGGTGTCGGTTTAGATATAGACTTTTAATCACTTATAAATACCACTTTTTATGACAAGGGAAGTACTCATTTCGAATACTTCCCTTTTTTCATAAAACTATTAAGAAACCTTTGCAATCAGAGTGTCTTATGGCAATCCTAAATGAAAGAATTTCAACTCATTCCTTACGTAAAGGAAGAAAGAACATATCGCACTGACAAACAATTAGTTAGAAATTTAGAGAATGTCCCTTCATAAGAAAGCACTTGCAGAACTGATAGCATGTGACATTAAAGGGAAATTAATGCTGAATTTTCTTTACAAAGTGTCTCTCATAACTCGCGTGAAAACATCCAACGGCAAAGTTGGTCGCAAATACGCAAGTTATGAGAGACTTTTATAACTCTTTGTTATTGAATGCATTACACTTAAAACGTCTCTTTTCTTTCGAGTTTTTACCACTTTTTGGCGATTGAAGCATTGAGATAAGCCTACAATTTGCATGCTTTAACGCTGCTACTGTATGTGAATAATACCTCTAAAGAGTGTTTCCAAGAGCGTAAAGTCAATGTTTCAGCTTAAAAAGGTGTTTATTTTGTGAAAATCAGCCCATTTTTGCAGGTCGTTTGCCTATTGATTTTTTCTATTTTGAAGATTTTAGATGGCCGTTTTTTGGTAAAAT
>NZ_JRPQ01000075.1 GCF_000762405.1 Hoylesella timonensis S9-PR14
AGTGCTATATTTTAATTAACATATATTAGTCCTTTTATCAAAACACAGAAAAAATCTTAACAAACACCCCTCCATAACTTTAATATTTCTGAACAGGTCTGCATTCGGCTGTAAATATGCGAGTTTTGAGCGAGTTTTATAACTCAATATCAGTGAATGCGTTATGGAAATATGCCGAATATAGACGCGCTTTTTATCACTATTTTTGTCTCAAAACCAGCAAAAAATGCGTGTTGGAACAATGACTTTGTGCTTCTATTATAGCTTAGTAGTGCGACAATCTACATACTTTTGTTGCTTTAACTCAATGTTATAACCCAAAAACGGTATTATTTTGATGAAAAAAACGCAAAATCTATCTGCGCTTTACTGATTTTCTTTTCTATTTCACAGCTTTTCATCACACGTTTTTTGGTTAATTATATTTACAAAAGAGTAATTCTGGAGGAGTGATAAATCATAAATATATGCTAAAATCATGATATGACCTAACGCATTGAATTCTTTTTATTAACTTTGCAAGTATGAAAAGAATTGCCACATTATTATTGTTTATCTCTATGGTCATCGTAGCTAACGCTCAATACTTTGATGTTCAGTGTGAAGATACGTGTACACACGTACATGGGATTGATTTAAGCCATTATCAAGGTGAAGTGTTTTGGGAGGCTGTTGGAGAAAACACGAAAAATGCGTATGTGTATTTGAAGGCAACAGAAGGAGGCAACAACATCGACCCTACCTATCAATTAAATATCCAACTCGCCAATAAGTACGGCCTTAAAGTCGGCTCTTATCACTTCTTTCGTCCCAAAACGAATCTTACATTGCAACTCCAAAATTTTATGACTCAATGTAGGCCTAAAGATCAGGACTTGATTCCAATGATTGATATAGAAACGAAAAGCGGACTGTCTACAGAAGCCTTTTGTGACTCTCTTCACAAATTTTTAGGCATGGTAGAAGAGGCTTATCACCAAAAGCCACTTATCTATACGGGAGCAAACTTCTATGATCATTATTTGGTGGGACAGCTTGATAACTATAAAATCATGATTGCCCAATATACAAGTCGCGAACCTGTACTAAAGGATGGACGAGACATTACCATGTGGCAATACACTGGTAAAGGGCGCATCAATGGTATTAACACATTCGTGGATAAAAGTAGAATGATGGGACGACACGGTTTGAGAGAAATTAGATTTCGTCGTGACACAGGAAGTAAAAGACCTTGAAATGGAAACATTAACTAAAATACAGTAATACATTGATAACATGGCGATTATAAAATGTCCTGAGTGCGGTCATCAAATTAGTGACCGAGCACCCATTTGCCCTTCTTGCGGGGTAAAGATAGCAAATCAAATAACCACCTGTCCGCAGTGTGGTGAAGTGTTTTTTAAGGATTTGAGACGCTGTCCTCGTTGTCAGCATCTCAATATGGATTATCAAAACGGTATTTCTCAAAGCGAGGAGGAAGAAACAACACCCACAGACAACCCAACATCCTTATCTGAGAATGGTGAGCAACCCTCACCTAAGCAGCCCAACAAAAAGAAAAAAACGACCAGCTTGTTGATTGGATTCTTTATAGCGATAGCTATTTGCTGTGGTGGTTATTATTTCTATTCTCAGGCTCAACATAATCAAGAGAAAGAAGCCTATGCCTTTGCATTGGCAAGTTCAGACCCCATTGTTTTGCAAGACTATCTGGATCGCTTTAAGAATGCACCCACCGCTCATAGAGATTCCATTCTCTCCCACCTTTCAGCCCTTCAGTCAATGGATCGAGAATGGACAGACGCATTGGTAAGCAACTCTAAAACCGCCTTGCAGAATTATATAGATCAGCATCCCGATTCACCACATAAAGCCGAAGCTCTTCGAAAAATAGATTCTATTGACTGGGTTTCTGTCAGTATGGCTCACACCTTGGATGCCTATCAAGTCTATTTGGAAGACCACCCCAATGGTGCGTATGTGGATATGGCAAAAGATGGCATTAAACGAATCAATGCCGCAACAGTACAACCTGAAGAACGAGCTATGATTAGTAATCTGTTCAGACAATATTTTCAATACATTGATCAAAAGGATGCCGAAGGTTTGTCAAGCTTGATGAATCCGATAATTTCTTCCTTTTTAGGCAAGTCAGATGCCAATAAAAATGATGTGGTGCTGTTTCTACATAAGCTCTATCGTGAGGATGTTGCAAGTATGAATTGGCATCTGCTCAATGATTTCAAGATAGAAAAGAAAGAAATAGGCGATGAGGAGTATGAGTATTCTGTCAACTTCTCTGTCAACCAAGATATTGAGAAGGTGGATAACACTCAAACAAGTAACCACTATCGGGTTAAAGCTAAGGTGAATCCAGACGATAAAATCACGGAATTTAATATGACCAGGATTATACAATAGTTCAGGAGATAATCCTTTTCTATCACAATTTTGGCACTCTGTTTCACTTCTCATCATGATTGCCGATTCTATCCGAATGACATAAAGAAGGTCAATACCGCCTTTATGTCATTCGGCTTGAATAAGGACTTACCATGAAAGTGAAGGAAAAATAGGACAAGACTGAGATAGACAGCAAACATCGTCTACTTTTGATGCTCAAGTTCAATACCATACGCTTTCCTTACCTTTTCAAGTTTTGGCACAATATTTCGTGGCAGAATACGTTAAAAAGACAATGATTAAATTGAGATTACTGCTCTTACCATTATTCGTACTTTGTGCCCTTTGCGCACAAAGTCAAACATTTATTCTACAAGGCAAAGTGGTTGATGAGCAACTCAATCCTATTGAATTGGCATCTGTCTCTTGCCTTGCACAAGGGAAGGCGACCGTTACCTCCTTGAAGGGCGAATTTAGCATGCGGTTGCACACTGCTGATTCGGTTGTTGTCAAATTCTCAATGATAGGTTATCGTACCAAGAAACGTGTTCTACGCTCTCCAAAAGGAAAACTAACACTACAAATTGTCCTTTTTACCGATGAAACGACATTAGATGAAGTACACGTAAAAGGCGAGCAGATACAGACAGGACAGACGCAAAATATAAAAGCTGAACATGCAAAAAACACTCCTTCTGCGACAGGAAATGCCATAGAAGACCTTATCAAGACACAAGCTGGCGTCTCTTCTCACAACGAATTGTCCTCTCAATATAATGTGCGAGGTGGAGCCTTCGATGAGAATAGCGTTTATATCAACAACATAGAAGTTTATCGACCTTTCTTGGTTCGGTCGGGACAACAAGAAGGACTGTCTATTATCCACCCCGATATGGTAGAAAAGATAGGCTTTTCTACAGGAGGATTTGCCGCAAAATATGGCGACAAAATGTCGTCGGCATTGGATATCACCTACAAACAACCCAAACCATTTGAAGCCAATCTGTCTGCCAGCATGTTAGGTGCCAGTGCGTTTGTTGGGTTCAGAACAAAAAAGTTTTCATGGAGCAATGGTATTAGATACAAAACAAACCAATATTTATTAGGAAGTTTGCAAACAAAGGGAGAATATAAACCTGCATTTTTGGATTATCAAACCTTTTGGGTCTATACCCCTAACCAACGGTGGAAAGTATCAATGATTGGAAACATATCCGATAATCATTACCAGTTTACACCACAAAATAGAGAAACCTCCTTTGGAACACTCAAAAATGTAAAATCCTTCAAAGTCTACTTCGACGGACAAGAAAAGGATCGCTTCACTACTTACTTTGGTGCCATGGATATTACTCGCAACTTTGGTGACTCTACTTCCATATCTCTTCTGGCTTCTGCCTTTTATACCAATGAGCGCGAGAAGTATGACATACAAGGACAATACTGGCTTACACAGACAGAGACAAGTGAGAACTTGGGAGTTGGTACCTATTTCCAACACGCACGCAACTATCTTCAAGCACATGTAGAAAACGTAAAATTGATGGCTCGTCATACCACCAAGCGACATCGTATTGAAGCTGGCATCACCTACAAGTTTGAACGAATCAATGAGTATGCAGCGGAATACGAAATGAGAGACTCAAGTGGATATAGTATTCCGCACACGGGGAAAGACTTATATATGATTTATGCCTTACGAGCCAACAATCAACTAAAGTCCAATCGCATTGAGACTTACTTTCAAGATACTTATCGATTCACCAATAAAGGCGGAAACACCCATTACACACTCAATTACGGCATACGTATGAGTCATTGGAGTTTTAATAAGGAATTGGTGGTCAGTCCACGACTCTCATTGGGAATTATTCCGGCGTTCAATGAAAACATGACTTTTAGGATAGCCACAGGTCTATATTATCAAACTCCTTTCTATAAAGAGGTGAGAGACACTACCACCGTCAACGGCATCACTTACGCCCGATTGAACGTAAAAGCAAAGAGTCAGCGTTCTATCCACTTTATTACTGGTATGGATTACAGATTTCGTGTAAACAACAGACCTTTTAAGTTGACCACAGAAATATATTATAAAGCTCTCTCTAACCTTATTCCCTATAGTATCAACAATGTGAAAGTGGTGTACTATGGAGACAACAAAAGTTCTGGACATGCTATGGGTATTGACTTCAAATTATATGGTGAGTTTGTGCCAGATAGAGACTCATGGATTAGTTTTTCGTTGATGGATGCACGCATGAAGCTGAATGGAAAAACAATACCCATGCCTACCGACCAGAAATATGCGGTAAATCTGTTCTTCACGGACTTCTTTCCTGGCACGAATCGTTGGAAAATGTCTTTGAAACTTGCCTATGCAGACGGATTGCCCTTTGCTGCTCCGCATAAAGAGTTAGAGAGAAATTCTTTTCGTGCCCCTGCTTATAAGCGAGTGGATATTGGTATGAGCTATAGACTGTTCAATAACGAAGAGAGAAGAACAAAGTCCATCTTTAAAAATATTTGGTTAGGTGTGGATGGTCTCAATTTGTTTGGCATCAATAATGTCAATTCCTATTATTGGATTACAGATGTTACCAATCAACAATATGCTGTTCCCAATTATCTCACGGGAAGACTTATCAATGGTCGCATCTTGTTTGAATTCTAAATAATAGAGTAATATTTAGGGCTTATGTTTCAGATAAAAAACATCTATACGTCAATTCTTAGGTTGAGTATATTCTTCATTTCTTGTGCAATCCCAGCAACTACCTTTGGTCAAAACGCTCAAATTTATAAAGAATCGATAGCTTCTTTACAAGTGGTAGCAGGTGATGATTGGCTCTCCCCTCCAGTCACTACTCTTGGAGGTTTGCCCATCAACATCTCCTTTGACGACCTTACACATGAATATCATCGATACTCTTACTCTATTGAGCACTGTGAAGCTAATTGGATACCAAGCACACAACTCTTTGAAAGTGATTTCCTGAGTGGATTTGCAGAGGATAACATCATCAAGAGTTTTCAAAAGTCAGTGAACACAAAAGTGCAATATACGCACTACAGTCTTCAAATTCCCAATGCAGAATGTCAATTAAAAATGAGTGGGAACTATCGGTTGACAGTCTACGATGCGAATAATGACAATGAAAAAATACTGACCGTTTGCTTCATGGTTGTTGAGCCTTTAGCGCAAATTGGCTTAGATGTAACGGATAACACAGACTGGGATATTCGAGGAAATCATCAACAAGTCAACATGACTGTGAGATATGGCAACCTGTCTGTCACCGATCCACAAAAACAACTCCAAACAGTGGTGCTTCAAAATGGGATATGGACGCAGCAACGATTTAACATTAAGCCGCAATACGTCACACCAGAGGGACTTCGTTGGGAACATAATGAGGCACTTATATTCGATGGTGGCAACGAATATCGCAAATTTGAAACCTTAGATGTCAACCATCCCACAATGGGAATAGAAACAGTTGGCTGGGATGGTACCGACTATCATGCCTATGTTTGGACAGACGAGCCTCGACCCAGCTATGTTTATGACGAGGATGCAAATGGCAGTTTTTATATTAGGAATAGTGACAACATCGAAAACAACACCACCTCAGAATATCAGATAGTCCACTTTCGTTTACGAGCCCCGCAACAAACTGGCGAGGTTTACCTGCATGGCAATTGGACTCATCATCAGCTTGCACCCGAATATCGAATGACTTATAATCGAGACACGAAGTGCTACGAGGGTTCTGTACTTCTCAAACAAGGATATTACTCCTATCAATATGTCGTTGTCAATCACCAAAACGAAATAAAACCTGTATCATCAGAGGGCAATTTTTATCAAACGGAAAACAAATATCAAGCACTTCTCTACTTTAGAGGAACAGGCGAACGCACTGACCGACTTGTTGGTTATCAACAGGTAAGCTTCAAAATAGGGGCTACGACATTACTAAATCGATGAAGAGGAAAACTGTCGTAATCATTCCAGCTATCCAAAACCGACTCTCTAAAAGTGTTAATAAACTCTAATCTCGTTGATATGTGTCCTTGAACTATTGGTATATGTCGAGCAAATTGCTTACCTTTGCATTCGCCTAAATAAGAAACGCCGATATGGCTCAGTTGGTAGAGCAACTCATTCGTAATGAGTAGGTCCCCGGTTCGAGTCCGGGTATCGGCTCTCTTGCGGAATTAGCACATCGGTAGTGCGTGGGCTTCCCAAGCCTGAGAGGCGGGTTCGATTCCCGTATTCCGCTCTATTTCTTTTATTAAAACATTCTAAACTCCCCTATTTAAAGAATTAAGAGATGTTAAGGAACTCGGGCGGCAACTATGCCCCTTTATCCTTCATTGTTTAATACCGCAGTTTTTAAAATATCAGGAGTTAAGGGATTGTGCAGCCGAGGTTGTCTCTTTGGCTCCGCAACTCCTTAACTCCTGAATATCTATTTTGCCGTTGCAGGCTTATCCGCAGTGGAAGTATTCCTGCACGAGCTTCTTCGTGGCATCGTGGTTCTTCTCGATGTCGTGGCGGAGCGTGCGGTCATTGAATGAGCGTAGCTGCTTGATGATGCCGTCGATCATGGCCTTGCTGAACACGCCCTTCTCCTCATACACCGCGCGCTGGCGCTCGAGGCAGTCGGCGGATGCGCAGCAGCTGTCAGGCAACTGAGCCAGTTTACTGAGTTTGTCGGCGTTTGCTGCATCGTGTATGTTGACGTTGACGTATGTGCTGTCTGCCACTTCGAGCGCGTTGTCCATCTCGAAGCCATGGCGGCATGCCACGCAGAGGCCTGCGATGAGTTGGTACAGGTCAGCGCTGCCGTCCGGTGAGCGCATTTCCACCGTCTGCTTTGCCGATGTGTCGGCGATGGCCTCCGGCTCCTGCGGGTTTGCTGCGTGGCAGAGGTCGATGCCTGCTGTCCACCCGAGCGGCACTCTGACGAGCACGCTGCGGTTGCGGTCGCCCCAGCAAACGTTTGTCGGCGCTTCCTGATGCGGCACGAGGCGGAAATATGACGTTGGGTTCTTGTTGCCAAAGGCGGTGATGCTCTCTGCCAGGTCCATCATTCCGGCGATGGCCTTGCGTGCTGCGGCGCTCAGTTTCCCGCCATCGAGCATCTGGTTCTTGCCGTCCTTCACCATGCGCATGTGTATGTGCAGCCCGCTTCCTGCCTTGCCCACGGTGATCTTCGGGGCGAACGTCACGTTGAGCCCCATCTCGTATGCCAGGTTCCTAATAGCCCATTTCGCCAGCATGAGCTGGTCGGCGGCTTTCTCGGCGTACACCGGCAGGAACTCAATCTCGTTCTGTTCGTAGAGCAGGCCGTCCTCTGTGAAGTTGCCCACTTCCGAGTGCCCGTATTTTATCTCCCCTCCGGTCTGTGCCACATAGAGCATGCACTGCTGGCGGAAGTCGTTCATCTTGGCATACGGGGCAGACTCGTGGTATCCGTGCTGGTCGATTGCCGGGAACACCTCCGGGTCTTCGTCTATGACGTAGTATTCGAGCTCGCCCATCGCATAGAACTCCATTCCCGTTGTCTCGCGGAATGCGCGGCACGCCTTGCGCAGCGTGTTCTCGGGAGAAGATGCGAGCGGATTGCCGTCTTTGTCGAAGTAACTGCACAACATGCAGAGCGTCGGGATTTCTGCGAACGGGTCGAGGAACGCCGTGCTGAAACGCGGCAGCACATACAGGTCACTGCTTCCCGCCTCGATGAATGAGAACAGGCTCGAGCCGTCGACACGCTCACCGCATGTCAGTATGGTCTCAAGGTAATCCCTGTTCGTGATGACAAAGTTGAGGGTCTTCAACTTGCCGTCGTCCGCAGGATACATGAAATTGACCATCTTCACTTCATTGGCCTCGATGAAGCGGATGATGTCTGCCTTCGTAAATTCTTCCGTAGGCTTCTGCAGGAATGCCACCACGGGGTTGGCATTCATTACCAGTTCTGCTTTTGTCATAGTATTAATATTTTTTACAAGTTAGTAATGTAATTTTGCGTGCTAAATTAGTTATTTGTTTTCACACCGCCAAATAAAAACATGGAAATAATGTGGGGGGGGGGAGGGAGATTATAGATATAAAGTTTTGGATTATTTGATAAAGACAACGGGAATAGATCCTATAAAAAGATTTTTTCCTAACAAATTACGGAATTATCTTGCTTGAACCCATTTATAATTACCAACACCCTTCCTTCCATGAAAGAGCTGTGAGAGTTGCTTAACAAAACATGAAACCTATTTGTGTTTGTGCGTAGAAACAGTTACCTTTGCAGATACGTTACAACAGTCAAGACATGCTATTAAGTATCATCATACCTGTCTATCTTGTCGAGGAAACATTGCAACGATGTGTGAAGAGTATTTTGCAACAAACCTTTACCGACTGGGAACTTATCTTGGTAGATGACGGTTCACCTGACGGTTGTCCTGTGCTGTGTGATGAGTATTGTCAGCAAGATGACCGCATCAAAGTGGTACATCAAGCCAATGGCGGACTAAGTGCTGCTCGCAATACGGGTTTGTTGCAGGCACAAGGTAGCTACATCACGTTTGTAGACAGTGACGACTATGTACGCAAAGACACCTACCAACAAGTGATGCAACAATTGGTGGAGCAACCAGAGGTCGATATCATTGAATATCCTATCACCCTCCACGCTGGCAACAAACAACGAGAAAAGATATTATCCTTTCCTGCAAAGCGTTACAGCAATATGCTCACCTATTGGTTTGAGAGCAAAGCCTACCTACACACCTACGCTTGTAACAAGGTGTACAAACGCAGGCTTTTCAACCAAGTACGCTATCCTGTGAATAAGGTGTTTGAAGATGTGTACACCCTACCATTGCTTTTACGACAAAGCAAGGTGGTAGCTACCACCGATAAAGGTATGTATTTCTATGTTGACAATCCGCAGGGCATCACCGCAACGGCTGGTGGTGAACAACTCAAGGATTTGCTGCATGCCCATCTTGCGGTGTTACAAAATTCTCAATTAACAGAACATGAGGGATTTGCCAATTACTACGAACACATATTAAATATACAAATGGATGTCTGCGAGATGACGGGAGCACAACCCACTCTACCCTCATTCAGCTTTCGCGGTCAGCAAGACATTCCTTTCAAGACGAGGCTTTCCAGTCTCATAGGAATACAACGCTTATGCCAACTGAACCAATTTATACACAAGGTGTATCGAAGAAGCCGTTAGTGAGCTTCATCATACCCGTTTACAATTTGCCATCATCAATGGTTATCGAGTGCTTAGACAGCATCCTAATGCTATCGCTTGACGCACAAAATTGCGAGATAATTGTGGTAGACGACGGCTCCGACACGTCTCTCCTCGGTGCATTGAACGCTTATCTCGACAAAATTGTCTATATACGACAGCCCAACCAAGGATTGTCAAGTGCTCGTAATATGGGACTTTCCATAGCTCAGGGAAAATATATACAGTTTGTCGATGGCGACGATGCCCTTATTCCCTTTGTTTATGAACATTGTTTGGATCTTGTGCGATGTCAGGATGCCGAGATGGTGAAGTTCGATTTAACACGCAACAAAAAGCAAGACAACAACTACAATATTGAAGGTCCAATGACAGGAAGCCAATATATGAATACGCACAACCTGAAAGCCACTGCGTGTGGCATGATTTTCAGGCGTGACCTGCTTCAAGGACTCAGGTTTACACCAGGCTTGCTGAACGAAGACGAGGAATTTACACCTCTAGTCATCTTGCGCACCGAACGATTGTACATCACTGATGCCAAGGCGTATTACTATCGAAAGAGGGACAATTCGTGTACCACGAGCAAAAATAAGAAAACCCAATTGCAACGCCTGCAAGATACTCTTCGGATATTGGGGCAATTTCAACAACGCATTGACACGCTGCCTCTCATGGAGCGAAACGCCATGCAGCGACGCATCGCACAGCTTTCAATGGATTATATTTATAATGTGGCACGCTATACGCACAGTCTTCGCCGACTTGAAACTGCCTTGCAGGAGATGAGGCGACATGGGTTATATCCGCTACCCGACAAGAGATATACCCGTAAGTACAGCCTTTTCAGACGCCTAATACGCACTAAAGCAGGCAGATATTTACTCATTTTACTGACATCGAGATGAAGATTTTGCTTTTAGGAGAATATAGCAATGTGCACTGGACATTGGCAGAAGGACTGCGACAATTGGGACATATGGTAACAGTGGTATCGAATGGTGACTTCTGGAAGAACTATCAGCGCGACATCAACCTGACAAGAACATATACAAAATTAGGTAGTATTAGCTACATGATAAAGTTGTATAGTCTTCTACCACGTCTGAGAGGGTATGATGTGGTACAGATCATCAACCCTATATGCCTTGAAATAAAGGCTCAACGTATCTTACCTATTTATCAATATTTGCGCAAACACAACAAAAAAATGTTTATGGGTGCCTTTGGCATGGACTACTACTGGGTTCACACCTGTTGCACCGACATGCCGCTGGAGTATAGCGATTTCAATATGGGCAAAGAATTGCGCCAAACAACCGATGCTCTAAAAGAGCAAAGGGACTGGTTGGGGACGGAGAAACAACGGCTCAATGAATATATGGCACACGATTGTGACGGCATCATTGCAGGACTTTACGAATATTGGGTATGCTACCACGCCCATTTTCCCGACAAAACAACGTTCATCCCCTTTCCTATTCGGACAAAAACGATGAGAGAAAGACAACCAATGACGAATGGTGATCATCGACTAAAACTGTTCATAGGCATCAATCGTGAACGGTCTATCTACAAAGGAACAGACATCATGTTGAAAGCAGCACAAGACCTCGTGTTGAAATATCCTCATCAAGTGAGTTTGCAAATAGCAGAAAGTGTACCTTTTGAGCAATACCAACGCATGATGAACGAAACAGATGTCATACTGGATCAGCTTTACAGTTATACTCCTGCCATGAATGCGCTTGAAGCAATGAGCAAGGGAATTGTGTGTGTAGGGGGTGGCGAATCTGAAAACTACCAGCTATTGCACGAAGACACGTTGAGACCAATTGTCAATGTAAAACCCTGTTATGAAAGTGTTTACCACGAATTGGAGAGCCTGATATTGCATCCAGAAAGACTCAGTGTTCTTCAACAACAAAGCATCGCATACATTCAAAAGCACCATGATTACGTGAAAGTGGCGCAACAGTATGTCGACTTTTATAATAGCAGCGAACCAGTCGCCAAGAAATAAGAGTAAAAAGAAAATCAGCGCACAACGGTTGATTTCCTTTTTACTCTTTTTCATCTAATGTTTTTTCGACAAGCGAACTAATAGTACGCTTTAGAGAGTATCGCACTCTTCAAGCCACAACCTGCTGATTGCATCGCTTGGCATGCGCCAATCGCCACGAGGACTCAGGCTGACACTCGTCACCTTAGGTCCATCGGGCAAGCAAGAACGCTTGAACTGTTGTGAGAAGAAACGCTTGAAAAATACCTTGAGCCATTTTTTGATAGTCTCCTCGTCATATTGTCCTTTCATTTGAAGAGCATCGTTTGGTTGAGGTTGCCCCTCTTGTGCCATGCTTTCAGCAAAGGCTTTCTTTGCCAAAAGGAATATTTTACTAGGTCGGAACCCAAAGCGCAGCACGTAATACAAGAAGAAATCGTGCAACTCGTAAGGTCCTACCAAATCTTCTGTCTTTTGTTCTATCTTCCCTTGTTCGTTGGCAGGGGTTAACTCAGGAGAGATAGGGGTATTGATGACATCTAAAAGTATCTTCGCTATGTCTTGATTTTCGGCAAGGTGTTGAGCATAATAGTTAACCAAATGGCGCAGCAAAGTTTTGGGAACGCCAGCATTGACCGCATACATAGACATGTGGTCTCCGTTGTAGGTTGCCCATCCTAAAGCCAATTCGGACATATCGCCCGTGCCAACAACAAGTCCATTGAGCTGGTTACTTAAATCCATGAGAATTTGCGTGCGTTCACGAGCTTGACTGTTTTCGTAGGTCACATCTTGCACTTGTGGGTCGTGTCCAATATCTTCAAAATGTTGCATTACACTCTTTTCGATGTTGATTTCCTTGACCGTGATACCCAGTTTGTGCATCAGGCCCATGGCATTGTGGTAAGTACGTCCAGTAGTTCCGAACCCTGGCATCGTAACACCTATAATTCCCTTTCGATCCAGTCCCAACTTATCAAAGGTCATGACGCAGACGAGCAATGCCAAAGTTGAATCTAAGCCGCCGCTAACCCCAAGGACAGCCGTCTTGGCTTGTATATGGGACAGCCGTGTGGCAAGTGCCATGGTTTGTATGTTGAGCACTTCAACACAGCTATCTGGCAAGAGATTCGGGGCTGGGACAAAAGGATGTGGATTTATCTTCCGTTCAAGAGTGAAGGTTGCTTCATTCTCTGGAGCTATACACGGAATATAATGGATAGCCGAGGTGTTGTTGAAGATAGCAAACTGATTAGGACTCAAACTGCTTGAAAATCCTCTTTGACTGGCAAAGGTGTTAACTTGTCGCTGTGCATTTACGTAAGTAGAGTTGATACGACGCTCCGCTCTCAGCATTTCTATATCTATCTGTGCACAATGGATTTGGCTTTCCATGGTGAAACGCTTTCCTTCTGCCAACAACACTCCATTCTCATAAATGAGTCCATTGCCTGCATAAACCAAGTCTTGTGTGCTTTCGCCAAAACCACTGGCTGCATAGATGTAACCTGTGATGGTGCGCGAGCTCTGCTGTGATAAGAGACTCTTGAGGTAGTCGTACTTGCCAATGACAGCATCACTGGCAGAGAGGTTGAAAATTAAATCAGCTCCAGCCAATGCCAATGTGTTGCTGGGAGGAACGGGAGCCCAAACATCTTCGCAAATCTCTACGCCAAACTGCACCCCATCGTCAGTAGTATATATCTGAGGGTCAGGAGTTACCACAATGGTTTGACCCGCATAACGAATGGTAGTCTCCTTCAAATCTTGCGAAGAAGCAAACCATCTCTTTTCATAAAACTCACTGTAGTCGGGCAAGTAGGTCTTCGGAATGACACCTAAGATTTGCCCTCGTTGGATGACCATCGCACAGTTGAGTAACAAGTCACCCACCACAATGGGTAAGCCTACGATACTAATCACATCCAACTGGCGTGTGAAGTCGAGCAAATGGAGAATGGAAACCTCGGAAGCCTCGAGTAGAAGCTTCTGTTGGAATAAATCTTGGCAGGTGTAGGATGTAATTCCTAACTCTGGAAATACAATAATTTCAACTCCTTGCTCTTCAGCTTGCTGAATTTGGGCCATTGTTTGTTCTACATTGTATATGCAGTCAGCCACTTTCACTAATGGCACTGCACAGGCCACTTTAACAAATCCACTGTTCATCATAATAAGATTATGAGTTAATAAAATAAAGTCTATTGAAACCTTTAGCGAATTGTCACTTGGGTTGCTCCATAGCCATATTCTTGAAAACTCGCATCTTGGTACTGGTATTTCTTGTATCGATAATTCAAATCATTAATCAACGCTCTACGTAGTACGCCCTCCCCTTTGCCATGGATGAAGACAATGCGTTGCCCCTTCTTATCTTTATATTGTTGAAGGGTGTCACGAAACTTTTGTAATTGGAAATTTAGAATGTCTATGGCACTCATACCTGTAGTGGTATCTAATAGTTCATGGGCATGCAAATCCACAACAACAATGTCGTCATTTTCACGATGTTTCAGTTGGAAAGGGTTTCCTGTTTGTTTGCGAGCGTTATATCGACGGACATAAGTGTCGTTCTCTTTCTCGTCAGCTTTAGTCACCTCAATATGATCTTTTGGCTCTTTCTGATACATTTCTTCCTTCAATTGCTTGGAGTCTACAACCAAAGGGCGGGTCACTTTGTCGTTTTCGACAATCGTATATAGCAAGGCAGGAAGTTCAAAGAAATCATTTTCTTGAAAGGTATGGAGCTTATAGAATTTTACGGTATCTATTCTGAATTGCACATCTATCGTGGGCTTCAGCATAAAAGACTTGTCACGCTTGTACGAGAGCAATTGAATTGCCACGTGTCCTAAATCGTTCAAATCTTCTTTTCCAAACTCTTCGATAAATTCTTTCGTGTTTGGTTCTACCTCCATGCTACTCTTCAGCTTCCAACTGTTGCCCTCTGCCGATAGATAAGTAAACCTAACGTAGTAGTTGCTATCGTTGACAAAGTAACTTTCAAAACGAGTATGCGTCATATCCTTCATGTCCATGGGGACAAAAGCCAGATAACAACTCAGCAGGTTGCCACCTTTTCTTTCCTCAACAGGTGTACGAAAAGTGATTTCCTTGGTGGAAGGGTCATCGTCAATCTGGTCTTCTTCGTCATCGGTTGCCGATGAAGTAAGCGCATTTTTTACCGATGTGGGCTTAGGAAGTGTAGACCCAACAACTTTTCCAGTGCTATAATCGTCATCTATTACTTGTATCACATCATTGATGGGCGTTGGGATTTGAAAGCCATCTTCATCTTCCACCAATACAATATTCTTTCCTTGGAATCCAGCAATGACACCACCACCCGACTCGCTAAGGAATCTTACTTTATCTCCTATTTTCATATTGTCGTTTCTTTCTTTGGTTATATAACTATTGATTCATTGAAACCTGCTTAAGGAATCAACAAGCTGCTGTCACCATAGCTTAGGAATCGGAACTGATGTGCCAGTGCATAATCATAGATGGTACGCCAATCACCGTTTACGAACGCACTCACAAGAAGCAACAAAGTGCTTTGTGGTTGGTGGAAATTTGTAATTAGCATCTTGACGATTTTATACTGATAACCAGGTGCTATGATGATTTGTGTAGAGCTATGCAAACTTTCAAGCTCATTTCTTACTAAATAGTCCAACACATTTTGTATGGCTTGCTTGGGTGAAATATTATCTATCAAGCCTCCATCCAAATGTTCGACTTGTCCATCTGTGTGCAGTCTTTCATAAGGAGCCCACTGTTTAACATGCAATTCTTCTTCCGTGGCGTCTGGATGAGTCTCAAGAAACACGCCCATGTAGTACAAACTTTCCAAAGTTCGCACACTCGTTGTACCAACGGCAATCGCTTCAACATTGTGTCTTAGCAGTTTTTCAAGTGTTTGACGATGCACACAGATATATTCGGTATGCATAGCGTGTCCTTTTATTTCTTCACTTTTTACAGGTTTGAAGGTGCCTGCTCCCACATGTAAGGTTAACTCTTCTCGGTCAATACCATGCTCATCTAAGCTTTGAAGCACCGAATCGGTGAAGTGTAGACCAGCAGTAGGAGCTGCAACAGAACCCTTAATTTTAGAGTAGACTGTCTGGTAGGTCGTTTTATCACTTTCTTGTGTCTCTCTATTCAGATAGGGAGGTATCGGTAATTCGCCGATTGATTCAAGAATCTCGGCAAAAGAAACATCCTCTGCATCCCAATCAAAATCTATCCAATGATGAGTTGAAGGCGTGGCATGAAGTCCCTGAGCAGGCTGATGTTCATCTGTTGCTGGTTCTCTTCGAGTGACTTGTAACGTTACCGATTTCTGATTAATGTGATAAATTCGTGTTAAACTTCCACTCTTCCATTTCTTTAAGTTGCCAATCATACAGTACCATGCGCAATGTCTCTTGCTTTGGAATATCTGTTCGTAATCGGCTGGCATGGCTGGTTCCATCAAGAAAACCTCTATCAGTGCACCCGTATCTTTCTTAAAGTGCATGCGTGCCTGAATCACCTTTGTGTTGTTGAAAATCATCAATGCCCCCTGTGGCAGGTATTCGTATAAGTTATAAAAGACATCCTCACCCACTTTACCATGATTGTAAATGAGAAGTTTGCTATGGTCGCGCTGCGCTATTGGGAATTTTGCAATTCTCTCGTCGGGCAGTTCGTACTGATAATCACTGATGTGTATATGTTTTGTTTCCACTGGAAAATATGTTTATTATTTTATGTGTACAAAATTAACGCTTTTAATGTTGAATAGAGCAAGGTTGACACAAAAATAAAGATTACCATATCAATATCTTGAAAGTTATAGCCTGTATTGGTATATTGACTTGAAATAAAGTTTCCTTTCGCTATCACACGGTGGGATAATCTTTGAAATAAATAATAAGTGAAAAATCCCACACCAGTTCCCCAAATAAGTCCTGCAAAAATATCACTGGGATAATGCACCCCTAAGTACAATCGCGTATAGGCATTGAGTAGAGACCATGAGATAAGGAAAATACTTAATAGTCGGCTTCGCACTAAAAGACAAATGAATATGACTATGGAAAGCGTGTTTGAAGCGTGTCCAGAGAAGAAACTGAATGTTCGTGGTCGGTAATTATTAACCACCTCTATTTGATATTTCAACATGGGGTCATTACATGGACGCATGCGTTCTATCCAAGGCTTGATAGAAATATCAGCAACACCTGTAGATAATAATAAGCATAAGCAGGCAAATCCGAAGATTAAAAGGATTTGAGACATCGTTTCATTATTCTTAATAATGAGATAGAGGAGTGACAAGTACAAGGGTATCCACGTGATACTCGATGTAATGGTCATCATCATTCCATCCCAGAATAATGAGTTTGAGCCATTCAAGCTTTGCAATACTTGCTGGTCAAGTTCTATGAGTGCTTGTATATCCAAATCCTTAAACGATTTCCTTAGTGATTAAATTTCCTCTATTTCTGTCGTCTTTAACCATCCTTCTCGTCCATCTGATAAGCGAATGCCTCTCCAGTCCTTGAGTCCTTTGTCCGTGATGTAGACCTTTGTTCCTTCGTGAATAACAAATTCGTCGGTACTGCTATTGGAGGGAGTCTTCTTCACCTGTGTGGCAGGAGCAATGACGATAGCTCCTGTTCTGTTCATGAGTAAACGCTTCTGTTGATAAGCAAAAAAGTTACTCATTACAAAAAGGATAAGGAAGCAGCAACCTCCATAGAATCCTACCTTTCGGAGCAAAAGGTTTGGGACAAACAAATATAAGAGAGCTAAGACGAGTACCAATACAATAGAAACAATTGCCATGTTAGCCCAATTGTCAACACTGGTGTAATTCACCAAAGAGTGATACCATGTCACAAAGAACATCTCACTCTCAGGTGTAATTTTATCTATTGTTTTGGCAGACACAAACTGTAGATTAAACTTGATGTCATCATCTCCAGGCGACAATAAGGATGCACGTTCATAAGCAAGAATCGCTTTTGTAAGGTCATCTGTGCGGTAATACGCATTTCCGAGATTATAATAAAGGTCAGCACTGACACCCTGTTTCAACAATTCCTCGTACATTTTAATTGCCTCTTGATAACTACCATGCTTGTAAGCCATATCAGCTTCTTGTTTGGTAGTTGCCGAAATTGCCGTTGACCATAGCAACATTGCGAACAGAAGTAATGTGAGGTTGGTACGATGATGCGCGTTTTTGTTCATTTTTGCGACCGATTTCAATACATTCTCTATGTTCATAATGGCTGTGATAGCCGAGTCCATTGTCTTATTCATATTTCCAGAGGCGTCACCAGGGGCATATCGTTCAAACTCACATTCATCCAAAGCCGATAAGAATGTATTGACCGTTTCATCGTCTACCGCTTGATGATGTAAATTATCCGCGATGTTTTCACGCGACAGTTGTTCTACTGGCATGTTCAATTTATCGCTAACATATCCCCATAAGGCTCGCAAAACTTCATCATAAAATTCATTTTGCTTGTTTTGCTCCATGAGTTGATGTGCTTTCTTTAATCGTCTCGTAGCCACTTTGTTCGCTTTCTTTCCTCTCATCTTCACCACATCGGCATGCTCTATAGCACGTTTTCTAAAAACAATCAATAATACGACAAAAGCGACAAGTGGAATTAGCAGACTTATCCAATAAGCTGTGGAGCCAAAGAAGAATTTATCAATGGCATGTTGTTTTGTCGTTCCCTCTTTTATTTTACGAATATCATTTTCTTGTGTCTGACTATAATCTGCTACATTATCAGCGTTTGCCTTTCCTTTCTTCACATTGATTTGGAAAGATTGTGTCTGAATGGTTTTGTAACTGTTAGACCCCGTATCATAATAGGTGAACTTGATAGGTGGTAATTGATATTTTCCTTGATTTCGAGGAACAGCCAAAATGTCATAAACCATGCTACCTTCTACCCCATTGGCGGTCACTTTGGTCTTGTCTGTCACCTTTGCATCATACTTATCAAAATCTTTTGGAAACTCGACAGTAGGTTGCTTCATCAGCTTCAAATTGCCAATTCCACTCACCACTACACGTAATGACAAAGGTTCTCCAGCCTTTACTTCCGAATGATTGATAGAGGCAGAAATGCTAAACTTACCTACTCCTCCAGAAAAATCATTGGGGCGTTTGGGCAAGGGGTCCACTTGAATGTTGATTTCTGGTGCCTTGATATTTCGTTTCACCTCGACATAGCCAGACCCTCCGTTAAAGAATGCTTCGAACGGATCTACAGCTCGGTCTTGTTGCACCACAATTCCCTTAAACATAATGCTTGGAATCTTCAATTTACCCGTCATTTGTGGATACATCACATATTGACTCCAAGTTACACATCGATAGTTTTTACCATTGACTTTCTCAATGTGGAAGTTCTTTTGTTGTGGAAGTTTAATTTCCTGTGTATGAAATCCAGTAAGGTCAGGCATTTTACCTTCCAACTGTGTGAGGTCCACTAACGTGTACACCTTGTATGTGAGCAATATAGGTTCTTGTTCATGTACCCGTCGTTTGTTGGCACTCACCTTTATAAAGAGGTCGTTTCCAGAGATTCTACTGCCAGCTGATCGCATAGACATGTCTGCTCCTTCGTCATCACGCATGGATGGCGTACCATGTCCTTTGCGTGCAGATCCAGAGACAGTTACTTTGACAGATTTTGAACTAATGACCTTTCCATTGACACGAGCACGAGCTGCTGGAATGGTAAAGGTGCCATTCTTAGAAGCATAGAGCGTATATGTGTAGGTGATAGAGGACGAACTACTTGTTTTTCCATTCACCATCTGATAACTTGACTGACTGGAAGTGTAAGGGCCTGCGATAATTTCAATTGCTGAAGGAATATTCCCTGCCCTAAAATCTTCCACGTTTTGGGTGTTGATGGTGTATGAGAGTCTGAAGTTTTCGCCTACAGCTACCTGACTGGGTACAGACACCGAAATGCTTTGTGCATAAGTGTTCAGAGCGCATAGAACACAGAAAATGAACAGTATGGATGTATATTTTATATATCGATTCATAGATGCAGTTATAAAATAGGAAGAAACCATCTTACCAATTTCGTTTTAACTTCCGTGAGCGAGGCTGTTGTTCAGCCTTCTTCATTCTTTGCTGAGTAGCTTTCTCTTGTTGCATGGCAGCATTTAACAGTTGCTCTGCATTTTCTTTACTCATGCGGTCTTTTGGCTTGTTTTGTTGCTTCTGCTGATTGTCCTTTTGCTTTTGTTGCTGATTGTCTTTTTTCTCTTTATCCTTACCTTTTTTATCATCCTTTTTCTTTTGCTCGTTGTCCTTCTTTTGTTGCTTTTGAAGACGCTTGCAAAGTGCAAGATTATAACGAGTTTCGTTGTCTTGCGGATTATTTCTCAAACTTTCTTTGTAGGCTTCAATGGCTTCACCATACATCTGATGAGTTTGACAAACGACACCTATGTTATGATAGACCTTGGCTTTCCTGCTCTTGCTTGTTTCTATTTTCCCAGCATTTTCGTACTGTACGATAGCCGCTGAATCTTTTTGTTGCATCATCAGCGCACAACCAAGATTATACAATGCTTGCGAATTCTGTGCATTTTGCGCAATCGCCTTGCGGTATTCCGCCTCGGCTTTCGCATAGTTTTGCGCTCTAAATAGCTTATTTCCTGACCGTATGAATTGTCTGTCGCTTTGGGCAAACATAGAGGTAAAGCCCAAAGTGAGCAGTAATAAACTGAAGATATGTCTTTTTTTCTTTATGCTCATCGTACTTCTACTGTTTCTTCTTGAATAATCGGACATTTTTAAGTAATGGATTCTTACTTTCCAAGATACAAACTTCTATGATCAGTAGCAATAAGGCTAAGATACCAAAAGCTTGAAATTGCTCGTCATATTCGCTATAAATAACACTATTTGTTTCTCCACGTTGAAGTTTAGCCAATTCATCATTGAGCTTTTTTTGGGCATCATTCGTATTATCCACATGGATATAAGTCCCTTTGCCAGCCCGTGCAATGTCTTGACACATCTTTTCATTGAGGGCTGTCCTAACCGTCTGTCCGTTCTCATCTTTCATATAGCCACCTTCAGCTACTGGTATGGGCGCTCCTTGTGTGTTGCCCACCCCTAAGATAAAGACGTTGATGCCTTTCTTATTTGCATCTGCTGCTGCCTCAAGCGCACCACCCTCGTGGTCTTCTCCATCCGTAATCAGGATAATGGCTCGCCCCACTTTGTCCTGTTGTGTAAAACTACTCATTGACAAACGAATGGCTCTCGCAATGTCAGTACCCTGCGTTGTAATCAGAGAAGGGTCAGTATTTTGCAAGAACATTTTAGCACTTACATAATCGCTGGTAATGGGTAGCTGAATAAAGGCATCGCCTGCGAAGACTACCAAACCAATTTTATCGTTGGTAAAGTTATCTACCAGATTTTCAACCAACAGCTTACTCTTGGCTAAACGTGAAGGAACAACATCTTCAGCCAGCATGGAGTTTGAAATATCCAAAGCGATAATTGTTTCTATGCCATTCCGTTTTTCGTTAGATATCTTTGACCCCATCTGTGGACGGGCTAACATCACGATTAACAGTGCTAATGCACTTTGTAACAACCAAAACTTAACAGTTGGACGATATTTCGATATGTCAGCCATTTGTTGCTGTACCAGCTCCATATCTCCAAACTTCTTGAGCTTCACAAGTCGTCTTCGATATCCTATCAAGCGAATCAATGCAAGGATAGGGATAACAATTAAAAGCCAAAGGTATATAGGATCATCAAATCTTATCATCGTGTTCGTATTCATCTGCAGCAAGCTGCAATCTGTTTATAACCATTTTTTTTTAGCGTTGAATATCGTAGGTCACTGGCATTCTCAACTACTATTCTTTAAGGAATCCTACGCAGAACCGTGTTCCTAAGAAGCAACTCGAGCAACAAACTAAGCACTGCCAACAAGGCAAATGGCTGGAATGCTTCGTAACGCTTCGAGAATTTCTTGACATTCATCTTTGTCTTTTCCAGTTTGTCAATATCTTTATAGATTTGTTTCAACTGTTGATTATTCGTTGCCCTATAGAAGTTTCCTTCGGTCACTGCTGCAATATCACTGAGAGTCTTGGAGTCTATCTCCACAGGAATATTGATATATTGAGTTCCTCCTCCTACACTCATTGGGTAAGGAGCTACTTTATTGGTTCCAACCCCAATCGTATAGACACGGATGTCCAAACTTTTTGCAATTTGAGCACTGGTCATGGGTGAGATGTCGCCCATGTTATTACTGCCATCCGTCAGCAAGATGACAACCTTACTTTTGGTCTTCGAGTCTTTCAGACGTGACACAGCGTTTGCCAATCCCATTCCTACGGCAGTGCCGTCAGATATCAATCCTCGTGCTGCAATATCTGTTCGAACGTTTCTCAACAAATTGAGAAGTGACGTATGGTCTGTGGTCATAGGACACTGGGTAAAGGCTTCTCCAGCAAAAATGGTTAAGCCAATGTTATCATTCGGTCTTCCAGAAATAAATTCTGCAGCTACATTTTTGGCAGCTTCCAAACGATTGGGCTTTAAGTCCTCTGCAAGCATAGAGGTAGACACGTCCATTGCTAACATAATATCGATGCCTTCCACCGAACGTTCATCCCAAGCATTGTGGGTTTGGGGGCGTGCCAAGACACAAATGATGAAGATGAAAGCAAGACATCTTAACACCATCGGTGCGTGCACCAAGCGTGTACGCCAACTTTTTGGTGCAAACAGATAGGCGTGTGTATCGCTCATCTTCATGGTAGCCTCGCTCTTCTTACGATAGAGGAAATACCATATCACATACGGAATGAGCAATAATAGCAGTAAAAAATATTCTTTATTTACAAATTCCACGTTATTTCATTTTACGATTTAGTAGTCTCCAGATATTAAACCATGAGCAAATAAACCTGATAGACAATATAGATAAGCAAAGCAAACACGCTGATGCCAATGGCGGTTAAGAGCATTTTGATGGTCTTTCTGGTCTTTTGAGTTCGCCTGTCTTTTTCATCTAATTTGGGAACGATGCGCTCTTCGGTGGGTTCACCCTCAATCTTTGTTTGATCAATAAAGTTGATAGCGTTCACCAAGTTCTTATCATTCTCATTGATAAGCGTTTCATACTTCGCAAATTTCACCAAGTCGGCTGTTTCAAAGAGACTTTTCAGTTCATCAATCATCTTCTTGTCTCCTTTTTTGTGCAGCGTATAAATAATCTCTGAGGTTGTCATCTCCATGGCATTAAAGCCAAATCGCTCTTCTATATACTGTCTCAACGTGTCGGTGAGCTCAGTGTAATAAGTCTTTTGGTCGGGAGATGACACCATTCTCTCACTTTTCAGCTTGTCTATTGCGGTGAGTGCTTTTTGATGAGGCGGTATCTTCTTGATAATTCTGATACGTGTGATGATGGGTTTGTTATTGTATATTCTAAGGTATAGGTAAAATCCTAATACACAAAGCAATAACATTAATACACTCAACCAAAAGATAGGACTCCATTCTTTCCATGAAAAAGGATTGTCTTGAACATCCTTGGGTGGAAAGAACTGGTTAGGATGCAAAGTATCAACGTCCACCGTAACCACCTTTAGTGCCAAGGTATTCCCCACATAATCTTTGCCGTTTACCTGTACTTTCTGTCCGGGAATGGCATATAGGTGTTCATCAAACGAAGTGAGCGTATATTGCTTCGACACCTTCACGAACCCATTGTCCAGTGCTGTCGTATCTCCAGAAGAAATTTCGAGTATCTCCACACCAGGCACCAGATAGTGCGACGGTTTCAAAGCGGGAAAATGAATGGTGGCATTCTTAGGTGCTGTGACGTCAATCGTCATGTTAATCTGTTGTCCTATGAAGATACCAACAGAGTCTAACCTTTGCTGCACACCTATTTGGGCATGCAGTCCTAAGCACCACACTGTGCTTATCAGCAGAATTAAAAAGTATTTTTTTATCAAATTCATTCTTTATTGACAATTACATACCGTTCCTTTTTCAGTAACGTGATCATTCCAGCGTTTACACACCTCTTTGTGCAAAGAGGCGCATCATGGCTTTCACATAGTCTTCATCGGTGGCTACACTGGTCCAGTCTACCCCACCTTTAGCAAATATCTGTTTGAGTTTTGCAGCACGCTCCAACCAGTAAGCCGTGTGGGTGCGACGGAGTTTAGCCGATGAAGTATCAATCAGCATCTCATGTCCTGTTTCTGCATCCCTGATTTTCAGCAAGCCGATATCAGGCAAGCTCTTAGCTCGTTGGTCATACACCTGCACTGCTACGATGTCGTGTTTGTGGTTGGCGATGGTCAAAGCATGTTCGAAGTGTTCGTACTCGGCAGTTTCATGCTTGATATAGAAGTCGCTTAAAATACAAGCAGTACATCTTCTCTTCATCATTCGGGTAAGATACTCTATCGCCATACCGACATCTGTCTTTCTGCTCAGTGGTTCAAAGTCGAGCATCTCACGAATAATGTACAAAATATGCTTGCGTCCCTTTTTGGGTGGGATATATTTTTCTATCCTATCTGAAAAGAAAACCACTCCTATCTTGTCATTATTCTGAATGGCACTGAATGCCAGCGTGGCAGCGATCTCGGTCACCATTTCTCGTTTGGTTTGTTTCTTGGTACCAAAATCCAAAGAGCCAGAGACATCGATGAGTAGCATGACCGTCAGTTCGCGTTCCTCTTCAAACACTTTGACATAGGGGTGATTGAAACGTGCGGTGACATTCCAATCGATATCTCGAACATCATCTCCAAATTGATACTCTCTCACTTCCGAGAAAGCCATACCCCGACCTTTGAACGCCGTATGATACTGTCCTGCAAAGATGTTCTGGCTCAAGCCACGAGTTTTGATCTCAATCTTCCTGACCTTTTTTAGAATTTCACTTGTTTCCATTATCATCTCACCTCAAGTTGTGCTACTCCTGCTGTCATGCCTTGTCTACTTCTCTCAAGCCTGTCTTTCGTTATCCAACGCTTAAGGAACTTCTACTTTATTGATAATTTTCGATACGATTTCCTCAGAGGTCAGATTGCTGGCTTCTGCCTCATAGGACAATCCTATACGATGCCTCAATACATCGTGAACCACAGCTCTCACGTCTTCAGGAATCACATATCCGCGATGCTTGATGAAAGCATAAGTGCGCGCTGCTTTTGCCAAATTGATAGAAGCACGTGGCGAACCACCGAAAGTAATCATATTCTTCAGTTCGGGTAGCTCATATCGTTCAGGGTATCGAGTGGCAAAAACAATATCCGCAATATATTGAGCTATTTTTTCGTCGATATAAACCTCGTTGACGATGGTTCTTGCTTTTAATATTTCTTCAGCGGTAGTCACTGGCTTTACTTGGGGCAGTCCGCCTTGAATATTCTCCTTCACAATGAGCTTCTCCTCTTCCAATGTAGGATAGTCCAGCACCACTTTCAACATGAAACGGTCCACCTGAGCCTCTGGAAGTTGGTAAGTACCCTCTTGCTCAATGGGGTTTTGCGTCGCCATGACCATGAATGGATGGGGCAATTTGTATGTATTTTCTCCAATTGTTACTTGGTGTTCTTGCATTGCCTCTAAGAGTGCGCTCTGAACTTTGGCTGGCGCACGGTTAATTTCGTCTGCCAAAACAAAGTTGGCGAACACAGGTCCTTTCTTTACTTGGAATCTTTCTTCTTTTTGCGAGTAAATCAAAGTTCCGATAACATCGGCAGGCAACAGGTCTGGCGTGAACTGAATACGGCGGTAGTCGGCATCAATGAGCTGAGACAGCGTTTTGATTGCCAGTGTTTTTGCCAAGCCTGGCACACCTTCTAAAAGTATATGACCATCACTCAACAAAGCGATGAGCAATGAATCTACTAAATGTTTTTGACCTATAATTACTTGATCCATTCCTTGAACCAAGTTGGTAACGAACCCACTCTGTTGTTCGATTCGGATATTTAACTCACGAATATCAATAGCTTCTGCCATAATAGTGTTGTTATTCAATTTATAAAACCAAGCACAAAAATACAATAATAATGAGATAGAAGCGAAAGATATGAGTTTATTTATAATAATTTTATGACTGTCTCTATTGATTTTAAGAACTTTTATACGCAACTATCTGCCATATTCTCAAAGAAACGCACTATAAGTGGCAGTTTCGCAACAATGCGGAGGATGTTCAAAGGCATGTGGCGCACGCAAAATAAGTGCGCTGGATGAAACGTTGAGTTGCTTTTTTTTACTTGTTTTCAAGATGCTAAAATTGCGTTTTAAGTATGAATTAAACTGACAAAATACGACAAAAATAAGGAAGTTTTGTCAATATAATTACTATTTCAAAAAGTTGAAAATAGCAACTCGATGACTCCTCGAAACATGGTAAAAGTCCAAAATCATGACAAGGTGCGCATTGAAGCATTGAGTTAAGCCTTGTAAAACATGTAGACAAGCATGGAAAACACATGCTTCAGCATGGTTAACTCCATGACTTAAGGAGGTTAACTCATTGAGTTAAAGTAAAACGTCATTGCTCGTTGGAATAAAAGTGCTTGTGAATGAGGAAAATATAAAATTCGCAAATTTGTGATTATATTCACGTTTGTACGGAAATATGCGCAAAATAAACGGATTGTTAAATATTTTATAAGTATGCGTATCGTGAAAAATTATAACAATCTACACTTCTCTATAGGGTTGTGAAAATGTGAAAATGGAAAGAAACGAAATGAGAAAAAGTGCTTGACAGAACCTTGAGCTACCAAATGGAGAGTTGAGCTCAAGAAAAAGTGGGTAGTTCATGTTGCTCATTCACTCCCACTTTTCTGTTCATTCCCTCTAATTAACATGAAAAAAGCAGCGCTTTTTCTTTTCTTAATGCTTACACAAGCTTTTTGATAAACACGTTTCTTTTCAAAAAAGATGCTTTCCTGCGTGTTCTCTTTAAGGTTGATGTTGCTCTCTAAGAAGGTCGTTGACGGTCTTTACAGGATTGAAAGTAGTCAGTGGTACCTCTACAAAGACGGTATTCCAGTTGCTCATGGCACCGTTCCATAAACCCGGCAGTTCCAATGCCTTCAACTCCTTCCCATCCTTGCTCTTACAAGAAACGAAACCAGTTTCAGGGTCTACATAGTCGGGAAGATTGAAAGGCTGCCCTTTGCTATCTTTCACAGCACAAACCAAATCAACGGGATTGAAGTGTGTACTATGCTCAAACATCCGAACATACTCTTTGTTAGACTTGTCAATTTGGCTCGATTCCAAGATTTGTGGACTGGTTGCTTTATCTTTACCTATAACAATAAAAGGTCCACCTCCAGGCTCGCCCACATTTCTAACCACTCCACAAACACGCAAAGGACGGTTGAGTTTGGCTTTCAAATAAGGTATCAACTCTTCGTCTTCCATATATTTCAGACGAGGATTTCTACATGTAAGGTCACGCTGAACAAATCGGATTGCATCTTCCAGTTGATCGTGTGTGTACTTTCCCTTTTCCAACATATTGAGATAATGGAAACATTGTTCTTGAACCTCTATCAAAATACCTCCCAAGAGTTGTTTGTTGGTCACCGTATCCGTCTTTAACCGATCGGGCACTACATTATCAATGTTTTTAATAAAGATGACATCTGCTTCAATATCATTGAGGTTCTGAATCAATGCGCCATGCCCACCGGGTCTGAATAGCAGCGAACCGTCTTCATTTCTAAATGGCGTGTTGTCCATATTGGTGGCAATGGTGTCGGTACTTGGCTTTTGTTCTGAAAATGAAATATGATATTGAACTTTATATCGCTTTGAAAATCTGTTCACTACTTCTGCTACACGTTTCTTAAAGAGGTCGAGGTGCTGGTGCGAAACGGTAAAGTGGATGTAAGCCTCTCCGTGACAACTCGTATATAGCGCAGCCTCTACCAAATGTTCCTCCATTGGGGTGCGGGCGTCGTCCTCGTAATAATGAAACAGCAAAAGCCCTTTTGGCAACTGTCCGTAATTGAGTCCTTTTGGCTCCACCAAATTCTCAACTACCTTTTTATATTTGCCTTGTGCCATTAGCTTGGTCATCTTCTGCCCTTCGTTCTCTTCACATTTTTCGGTTAACTCTTCACTAAACGCAAATTTCTTGATGTTGCCAAAGAACTCTTTTTCAAAGTCGGTAGTGGGAACGTCATAACTGGCATGTAAAAAAGCATACAAATCCTTGAACATGCGACTGGCTGCACCAGAGGCAGGAACAAACTTCACAATCCTGTGATTGCCCTGTTTGTATTGGTTCCACAGCTCAACGTAATGCTTCTTCTGAAGCTCATCGGCAACCATGATGCCATGTTCTGTACTTGCCGCTGCCTGTAATTCCAAGAAGGGGAACCCATTTTTAATATTTTCCAACTGCTGGTTGACTTGCTCTTCCGTCATACCACGTTGAGAGATTTGTTGTAAATCTTGCTGTGTCATAAGAACTTGAATTAAAAAGACTTGTTCATCGCACGAGTTTACGTTCGTTGAATATTGAGACAAAGATAACTACTTTTTGTGAAAAACAGAGTTGTTTGGGAGAAAAAATATTATCTTTGTGGCAACAGAAAGATTGGGATATGAGCAAGAAATTCGAGTTTACGGATACGGAACGACAAGAATATTTGGATATTTTCAAACGTATTCATCAATCAATTGGTGAATCGTTTCAGGATAATGATGAGGAAAATATCAGAGAACACCTTAAGGCATGTGTTGAAAACGGACAAGTAGACCGTGATGTCTTTGGGCTTAACCCCCTTTTGAACGCCTTACAGACAGCCGAAATCGCTGTTCAAGAAATAGGATTGAAACGCGATGGCGTGATTGCCATTTTACTTCATCAGAGTGTTGTCAATGGCATTTTGACTATAGAAGAGGTGGGAGCGAAATATGGAGACACGGTTGCGCACATCATTCACGGTCTGGTGAAAATAGATGAGCTATACCGCAAGAACCCTGTGATTGAAAGCGAGAACTTCAGAAACTTGTTGTTGTCCTTTGCCGAGGACATGCGTGTCATCTTGATAATGATTGCCGATCGTGTGAACCTCATGCGTCAAATACGAGATGCGTCAAACATAGACGCCAAACATCAGGTGAGTGAGGAGGCAAGCTATCTGTATGCGCCTTTGGCTCATAAGCTGGGACTGTACCAACTGAAGAGTGAGTTAGAGGATTTGAGTTTGAAGTATTTGGAGCATGACGCTTACTACCTTATCAAGGAGAAGCTCAATGCCACAAAACAGGCACGTGACAAATACATCGCCACCTTCATTGAACCCATTGAGAAGAAGCTAACGAGTGCGGGACTGAAATTCCACATGAAGGGACGCACCAAGAGTATTCACTCGATTTGGCAGAAGATGAAAAAACAGAAGTGTGGCTTTGAAGGTATCTATGACCTATTTGCTATTCGCATCATCTTGGACTCACCTTTAGAAAAAGAGAAGATGCAATGTTGGCAAACCTACTCCATCATTACAGACATGTACCAACCCAACCCCAAACGCTTGCGCGATTGGCTCTCAGTGCCAAAGTCAAATGGCTATGAAAGTCTGCATATCACCGTGCTGGGACCACAAAACAAATGGGTAGAAGTTCAGATTAGAACAGAAAGGATGGACGAAATTGCCGAACGAGGACTGGCAGCACACTGGCGGTATAAAGGGATAAAGAGCCAAGGAAATGTGGACGAATGGCTTGCAGGGATTCGCACAGCCTTGGAAGCTGGCGACGACTTGCAGGTGATGGACCAGTTTAAGTTGGATTTATACGAAGACGAAGTGTATGTCTTTACCCCCAAAGGCGAAATCAAGAAGTTTCCCAAAGGGGCTACGGTGTTAGACTTTGCTTATTATATCCACTCCAGAATAGGCAGCACCTGCGTGGGTGCGAGGATTAACGACAAGAATGTGTCTATCCGAGAACAGTTGAAATCGGGCGATACGGTGGAGATTATCACTCAAAACAACCAAAAGCCTAATCCCAACTGGCTCCATATTGCCAAGACAAGTAGGGCAAAGTCGAAGATTCGGTTGGCTTTGAAGGAGACGCAAGCCAAAGACGGACTCTATGCAAAAGAACTGTTAGAGCGTCGATTTAAGAATAAGAAGGTGGATTTGGACGAAGCCATCATGAGCCATTTGGTGAAGAAAATGGGGTTCAAGGAGGTGTCCGAGTTTTACAAGCAAATTGCAGACGAAAAACTGGATGTTAACGACATCATCGATCAATATATTGACCTTAGAGACAAAGAACTCAATAGCATCTCGACAAGACCCGCACAAAGCGCTGAAGATTTCAATCTTGAAAAACCCGACGCTCAATCACATTCTTCGAATGATGATGTCTTGGTGATTGACAGGAACTTGAAAGGTGTGGAATATTCATTGGCACCATGCTGCCATCCTATCTATGGTGATGCCGTTTTTGGCTTTGTCACGGTGAGTGGTGGTATCAAGATTCATCGCAAAGACTGCCCCAATGCCCCTGAACTTCGAAAGCGTTTTGGCTATCGTATTGTAAAAGCACGTTGGAGCGGACAAGGAAGTTCGTTGTACACCATCACATTAAAAATTATTGGCAACGATGACATTGGAATTGTGAACAACATTACCAGCATCATTGCCAAGGAAGAGAAGATTCTGATGCGCTCTATCAATATTGACTCACATGATGGATTGTTTAGTGGAAATCTGTCCATTCAGGTGGACGATGTTTCCAAGTTGGATGCCTTGGTAAAAAAACTGGAGACGGTGAAAGGTGTCAAACAAATTCAACGACTATAAATCTTGATATGAAAGAAAGAGCAGGATGCGAAAATAAAAAACTTGCACCACCCTCCTATAATGAATCCTCAAAAATGACAAAGTTTCAACGATTTGAACAAGATCAAGAGCTCCGAAGAGAAGAACTGATTAGAAACATCGAGTACAGCATTTCGCAACTCAGTGTTGCAGAATTAGAGTCATTGTATTATGATATGATGACGAAGCAGTACATGGGAAAGAACCAAGAGGGTTGAGGACTATGCACCGAAGTACTGAGCATTTACGGTATGCGCCGTGAAAAACAGGAGTTTAAGACAAATCTTCTAACCTCTGCAGCCCTTTCAATGTGCAAATGCCTCTGATGAACAGCAAGATAATGTTACTAAACACTTCTTGAATGGAGTGCTCCTTGTACAGTTGATTCATCATGGCATAATGTACAGATTCACGAGCAATCTGTGTTACTATCGAATAGTTGATGTCTGCTCTGAAAAATCCTTCTTGAATACCTTTTTTGATAAATAGTGAGGCGTTTTTATCTCTTTCGCTCTGTTTGGAATGCAGATACTCCGTAATCAATGAATACTTGTGGAGATCTTCATAATACGCAGGCGTTATTTTAGCTAATTTGGTGACTTGGTAATGATAAAACTCAATCAGAATATCCATTACATTGTTGCTTTGTTGGAAAGAAAAGACTTTCATGTGTGCATCAAATTCTGCTTCGGCAGCCTTCATCCCTTCTAACAACAATTCTTCCTTGTTCTGATAAATCTCATACAGCGTGCGTTTTGATATGGAGAGGCGTTTGGCAATATCATCCATCTTAACGGCTTTGATACCTTTGGTATAAAATTCATTCATAGCCGTAGCTAAGATACGCTCACGCAACTCTTGTCTGTAAGAATTTTGACTATTATTTTTACGCATAGTGACCAATGATTATCAAGCAAAATTAGATAAATTTTCCGAATTATAAGCCAATGAGATAAAAAAAGTACTTTTTCCTTCTAAGGAAAGTTTCAAAAAAAACAATAAACCACACCCAGTATTCATGGAATTTTACTAACTTTGCTTGAATGTTATAAGTTCAATATATAATAGGTTCAGTGATATGGAGAAAATGCGTTAGTCGTTCATCTCTTCAATGAACCTCATTTGTTTCATTAGGAATCAAACTTTATGGTTAAAATTACAAAAGAAGCCGCTTTGGCTTATCATGAGGGTGAACGCCCTGGAAAAATAGAAGTGAAGCCAACTAAACCTTATCGCACACAGACAGACTTGAGTTTGGCTTATTCGCCAGGAGTGGCATACCCCTGCTTAGAAATACAAAGCAATCCCAACGATGCATACCGATACACCGACAAAGGAAACTTAGTGGCAGTGATTTCCAATGGTACTGCCGTCTTAGGTCTTGGCGACATTGGAGCCATTAGTGGTAAGCCTGTTATGGAAGGAAAAGGCTTGCTGTTTAAGATTTATGGTGGGATTGATGTGTTTGATATCGAATTGGATGAGAAAGACCCTGAAAAGTTTTGTGAAACGGTAGAACGCATTGCGCCCACTTTTGGTGGCATCAACTTAGAGGATATCAAAGCCCCAGAATGTTTCTATATCGAACAAAGATTAAAGAATACATTGGATATTCCAGTGATGCACGATGACCAACATGGCACAGCTATCATTTCTGCAGCAGGTCTAAAGAATGCTTTGGAGGTAGCGGGCAAGGATGTGAAAACGGCAAAACTCGTTATCAATGGCGCTGGAGCAGCAGCTATCAGTTGTACCAACCTGTATATGGCACTCGGTATACAGAAAGAAAATATTGTGATGTTAGACTCTCATGGGGTAATAACAGTAGACAGAGAGGACCTAAATCCACAAAAAGCAGCTTTTGCTACCACTCGCACCGACATACACACACTACAGGAAGCGATTAAAGGTGCAGACGTTTTTGTGGGTCTCTCGAAAGGGAAGGTACTCACAAAAGACATGATACGCTCCATGGCGGATCGCCCTATTGTCTTTGCTTTGGCAAATCCTATTCCAGAAATAAGCTATGAAGAAGCCATAGAGAGCAGACCTGACGTGATAATGTCCACAGGGCGAAGTGACTATCCCAACCAAATTAACAATGTCATCGGATTTCCTTATATCTTTAGAGGAGCGTTGGATGTCCATGCAAAAGCCATTAACGAAGAGATGAAAATGGCTGCTGTTCAGGCAATAGCAGACTTAGCAAAGCAACCCATCCCTGATGTAGTGAATGAAGTGTATCACATCAATGACTTAGTTTTCGGTCCTGCATACTTTATTCCTAAACCTATCGACCCACGACTCATTACAGAAGTCAGTGTTGCAGTAGCGAAGGCTGCAGTAAAAAGCGGAGTGGCAAGAACACCAATAGAAGACTGGGGCGCATATAGGGAATCGCTCAAGCAGCTGCTTGGACAAGAATCTAAGTTCACAAGAAAGCTTCATGCTACCGCTGTGCGACATCCACAACGTGTCGTATTTGCTGAGGGAGAGCATCCTACTATGATGAAAGCCGCCTTTCAGGCGATGCAGGAGGGAATCTGTCATCCTATCTTATTAGGTAATCCCGACCGTGTAAGTAGATTAGCCAACAGACTTAAGATTGATTTAAAAGGCGTCGAAATCGTTGATATGCGCGCTGATCAAGAGCAAGGCAGACGAGCTGCCTTCGCTAAACACTTGGCAGAAAAGTGCGAAAGACAAGGATATACGTTTGACGAGGCGTATGACAAGATGTACGAGCGCAACTATTTTGGTATGTCGATGGTGGAACATGGAGATGCAGACGCTTTTATTACAGGGCTTTATACAAAGTATTCGAATACGATTAAAGTAGCCAAAGAAGTTATCGGGATTCGTCCTGGTTACGATACCTTTGGTACTATGCATATTTTAGATACGCAAAAAGGAATTTTTTACATTGCTGATACTCTCATCAATAGACATCCTAACGAAAAAGTATTATACGATATTGCTCGTCTAAGTGCTCATTCGGTTAAATTTTTCAATGATGATCCTGTCATGGCTATGATTAGTTATTCTAACTTCGGCTCCGATACAACAGGAAGTCCACATGAAGTTCATGCTGCGGTACAAAAACTCCAAGCCGACTATCCTGATTTAGTCGTGGATGGAGAAATGCAGGTTAACTTTGCCATGAATCGCAAATTGCGCGATGATAAGTTCCCCTTTACTCGTTTGAAAGGAAAAGAGGTCAATACATTAGTGTTTCCAAATATAAGCAGTGCGAATGGAAGTTATAAACTTCTACAAGCCTTAGACACCGATACCGAAATCATCGGTCCTATCCAAATGGGACTGAAAAAACCAATTCACTTCACGGATTTCGAGTGTTCTGTTCGTGATATCGTGAATATTACAGCAGTAGCAGTGATTGATGCGTATGTAGAAAAGGTGAAAAAAGGAGTGGAAGATTCGTGTCACACGATGAGTAAAAAGTAACTGTATCACGAAGATGCGCGCTTATAAGCAATAAAACAAATAAAAGAATATGGTGGTATTTCCATGTGCTAAGATAAATTTAGGACTTCAAGTAGTGGGTATTCGGGAGAATGGATATCATGACATTGAGACCGTTTTCTACCCTATCCCACTTCATGATGCCCTCGAGATAACTCCTATGGATGACGAGTTTCCGTCTGACACTCGATGTGATATCAAGATAACGGGCAATTTCATACCAGGCAAAGACGAAGACAACTTGGTTGTTAAGGCCTATAAATTGCTGGCTAACGATTTTGATTTACCTAAAATCCATATCCACTTATGCAAGCAAATTCCAACACAAGCAGGATTGGGAGGAGGCTCCAGTGATGCGGCATATATGCTGAAGTTGCTGAATGAACAATTCTCTTTGAACTTAACAGTTGACAAGTTGAAAGAATATGCAGCTCGCCTTGGCGCTGATTGTGCATTTTTTATCAAGTCTGAGCCTTGCTTTGCCTCTGGTATTGGTGACATTTTAGAACCTATATCAAACTCATCGCACCTGCTCAAAGGATACAAACTTGCACTTATCAAGCCCGACATTGCTATTTCTACCCAAAGAGCTTATCAGCAAATCAATGTCAAGAAACCGTCTGTATCGTGCAAAGATATCATTCAAAAACCGATAAAATACTGGAAAGATGAATTGTTCAACGATTTTGAAACACCTGTCTTCCAAGAATTTACCGAGTTGAAAGCTATCAAAGAGCAGCTTTATCAGCAAGGTGCCATTTATGCATCCATGTCAGGTAGTGGCAGTGCAATTTATGGAATCTTTGAAGATGAACCGAGTCATATTCACAAACTATTCGATTCCTACTTTACAGAAGTCTTAACACTATAAGTGCTATTTTATGGAATCCAGTAATAGTATTTTTTCAAGTTTGTGACAGATAGTTTTGTCAGAAATTACATCAAAAGAGGGATTCGTTCGTTAATGTCTCTTAAAAAGGCACTCTCTTTTTGTATAAAGAGTACCATAACTCAATAAAAATGATTAATTTTGCAACCGATTTAGTCCGTTTTGGCAATAAGAAGTACTGTGACATATCAGTCGCCTTGCGGAGAAACCCGTTTATAATTAATTAATAATGTACGCAATCGTAGAAATTAACGGTCAGCAGTTTAAGGCAGAACAGGGCAAAAAGCTCTTTGTTCATCACATGAAAGATGTTGAAGCTGGCAAAACTGTTGAGTTCGACAAAGTGCTCTTGGTAGACAATGAAGGAGCAATCTCTGTCGGCGCACCTACAGTAGAAGGTGCAAAAGTAGTAGTAGAAGTTGTGAACCCTCTTGTGAAAGGTGACAAAGTCATCGTTTTCAAGATGAAGCGTCGCAAAGACTATCGTAAGAAGAATGGTCATCGCGAGCAGTTCACCGAAGTAGAAGTTAAACAAGTAATCGCTTAAATTTTAGGAGGAATTCAACAATGGCACATAAGAAAGGTGTAGGTAGTTCTAAGAACGGCCGTGATTCAGAATCGAAAAGATTAGGCGTAAAGATTTGGGGTGGTCAGAGTGTCATCGCAGGCAACATCATTGTTCGTCAGCGTGGCTCTAAGCATAACCCAGGACAGAATGTAGGAATGGGCAAAGACGATACACTATATGCTTTAAGTGATGGTATCGTTTACTTCCAAAAAGGTCGTAAAGACAAGAGTACCGTTTCTGTTCTTTCAGAAGAAGCTTACGCAGAAAAAATGAAAAAAGCAGAAGCTTAACAATTTTCAAACTTATTCCAAACAAACAACAGGATTCCCAATTCTCTACAGAGGATTGGGATTCTTGCATTATGAAACAAACTTTTATTCATATCTTCTCAAACAACCATCAGTAGTACAGAAACTTGACTTAAAATGAAAAACACTTTGACAAACTACTAAAATATCTCCATTCAATGTACTGGATTCAATTAAAAATAGTAACTTTGTGAACAGAACGAAATATTTAAAACAAAATAGATATGCTTACACTTAAACTCATCAGTGAAGAAACTGAACGCGTGGTAAAAGGATTAGAAAAGAAACACTTTGAAAACGCGAAAGAGACCATTGCTCAAGCACTGGACATCGATAAAAAGCGTCGGGAATCACAACAGAAACTTGACAAGAATAAGCAAGAAGCAAACCAGCTTTCTAAAAAGATTGGAGGGCTGATGAAAGATAAGAAGATGGACGAGGCCAATGAGATAAAAGCTCAAGTGGCAGACTTAAAGAAGGAAGCAAAGTCTCTTCAAGATGCAATGGAAACGGCAGAACACGAATTAACCGAATTGTTATGTACGATTCCTAATATTCCAAATGCTGACGTTCCAGAAGGAAAAGATGCCTCTGATAATGTCGTTGTTAAAGAAGGAGGTGTCATTCCTGATTTACCAGACGACGCATTGTGCCATTGGGATTTGTGCAAAAAATACAATCTTATCGATTTTGATTTAGGCGTTAAGATTACTGGAGCAGGTTTTCCCATATATATAGGTAAGATGGCGCGTTTCCAACGAGCCTTAGAGGCTTTCTTCTTGGAAGAAGCTCGCAAATCAGGATATCTCGAAGTTCAACCTCCTTTTGTGGTTAATCAGGCTTCAGGATATGGAACAGGACAATTACCAGACAAAGAGGGGCAAATGTATCACGTGCAATTGGATGATTTATATTTGATTCCTACAGCTGAGGTTCCTGTTACCAATATTTTCCGTGATGTGATTTTAGACGAGAAAGATTTGCCCATTAAGCGTTGTGCATACTCTGCATGTTTCCGTCGCGAGGCAGGCTCTTACGGTAAAGATGTGCGCGGACTTAACCGTTTACACCAATTCGATAAAGTAGAACTCGTGCGGATCGATCGCCCAGAACACTCTTATCAATCTCTTCAAGAAATGCTGAATCATGTGGAAGGCTTGTGCCAAAAGTTAGAACTCCCCTATCATATCTTGAAACTTTGTGGCGGTGATATGAGCTTCACCTCTTCTATATGTTACGATTTTGAAGTTTGGAGTGCCGCACAAAAGAGATGGCTTGAAGTTTCGTCTGTTTCTAACTTTGAGACTTACCAAGCCAATCGCTTGAAATGCCGTTACCGCCACACGGACGATGGTAAAATTGAACTTTGCCATACACTCAATGGCTCTGCACTCGCATTGCCACGCATCGTTGCAAGCATCCTTGAAAACAATCAAACACCCAATGGTATCCGTGTGCCTAAAGCCTTGGTACCCTATTGCGGTTTTGAAATGATTGATGACCAGAACTTCTAAAAATAAGTAGAATAATGAAGTGTAAATATATTTATACTTTTCTTTTCTTATTTCTTTCAATCCACAGTGTAGCACAACATAAGGTGGGCGGAATGACCTTCAAGCCTTATGTTGGCTACAGCTTTGCAAGTATGTTTAACGGAGACCTTGACTTTAGAAAAAGTGTCATGGCTGGTGTGGATATCGAAAAAAGATATTTTAAGCACCTATCTGTCAGCGGAGGCGTAAACTATGCCCCTATGGGAGGTATTTATAATAGTTCTGGCAAAGATAGGTTTGTTTGGAAGCACGATTATATCGCCTTCCCTATCACAGCCAATTGGTATATCTTCAAAGGTTTCGCATTAAAAACAGGCATTCAACCTGCTATCAGTATAAGAAACAGACAAGAAAGTATTGATGCCCCTACCATGATTGATCGCAATATGGAAGGAAAGCTAAATACATTTGATTTGACCATTCCTGTGGCAATTTCATACGAATTATATAACTTTGTGCTGGATATAAGGTGGAATATTGGAGTCACTGATACGGGAAGTGCAGACGCATGGAAGCATGATTATCACATGGTCAATTCCAAGCTACAAGGAACAAATTTTGCTTATGTGTTTTCCATCGGCTACCAATTCGATTGGTAAATACCGCATCTCAAGCCAGCGTAGTCTACTGATAAAACAAACTATAAAAATTGATTATTATATAACCTAAATTACTAATACAAAAAACGATTATGAATAAAATTATTCGTAAAAAACAATTTTCCGAAAAGGTATTCTTGTTTGAAATCGAAGCACCGCTCATTGCAAAGAGTCGAAGAGCTGGTAATTTCGTGATTGTACGAACAGGAAAACGCGGAGAGCGCATGCCTTTAACCATTGCTGATGCCGACCCAAAACGTGGTACCATCACATTAGTAGTACAAAAGGTAGGTAAATCTTCCTACAAATTATGTGAGCTCAACGAGGGCGATTATGTGACTGACGTCGTAGGACCATTAGGAAATGCCACTCACATTGAGAAGTTTGGAACCGTACTCTGTGCTGGCGGAGGCGTTGGTGTGGCACCTATGCTGCCCATCATCAAAGCATTAAAGAAGGCAGGTAACAGAGTGTTGTCCGTTTTAGCAGGCAGAAGCAAGGATCTTATCATCATGGAAGATGAAGTAAGAGCCAATTCTGACGAAGTTATCATCATGACAGATGACGGCAGCTACGGAGAAAAAGGCGTGGTAACCGTAGGTATGGAGAAGTTTATAGAGCAAGAGCATGTCGACAAGGCCTTTGCCATAGGCCCTCCTATCATGATGAAATTTTGCTGCTTGCTTACCCAAAAGTACAACATCCCTACTGATGTGTCTCTTAACACCATCATGGTTGATGGAACTGGTATGTGCGGTGCTTGCCGTCTCACCATAGGTGGAAAAACAAAATTTGTTTGTATTGATGGTCCTGAGTTTGATGGTGCTTTAGTAGATTGGGATGAAATGTTCAAACGAATGGGCACATTCAAGGACGTGGAGCGCTTAGATTTAGAGCGTTTGCAGGCACACAAGGAAGCGGTAGAGCAAAAACAAGTGAAGCCGAAACCTAACATAAAGATGGATGTAGAGCCAACCGATGATAAGTTAGATGTGCTCACTGACCGCAATGCAGAATGGAGAAAAGAACTCCGGGCGTCCATGAAACCAAAAGAACGCACCGCTATTTCGCGCGTTCAAATGCCAGAATTGGATCCTGTGTACAGAGCTACAACTCTTAGAGAGGAAGTTAACAGAGGCTTAACCAAAGAAATGGCAATGACAGAAGCTAAGCGTTGCCTCGATTGTGCAAAGCCCACCTGTGTTGAAGGCTGCCCTGTAAGTATCAACATACCTTCGTTTATCAAAAATATAGAGCGTGGACAATTCCTCGCAGCTGCAAAGGTGTTGAAGAGTACCTCTGCCCTACCTGCTGTTTGTGGACGTGTATGCCCACAGGAAAAGCAGTGTGAGAGCCGTTGTATCCACCTCAAGATGAAAGAACCTGCTGTAGCTATCGGTCATTTGGAGCGATTTGCTGCCGACTATGAACGTGAAAGTGGAATGAGTTCACTCCCCGATTTGCAGCCTGCCAATGGCATCAAAGTAGCTGTTATCGGCTCAGGACCAGCAGGATTAAGTTTTGCTGGCGACATGGCAAAATATGGTTATGAAGTACATGTCTTCGAGGCTCTACATGAAATTGGAGGTGTATTGAAATACGGTATCCCTGAATTCCGACTTCCCAATGATATTGTAGACGTTGAAATAGAAAACCTTCGCAAGATGGGTGTTCACTTTGAAACGGATTGCATCGTGGGCAAAACGATTACGATACAAGAATTAGAAGATGCTGATTTCAAGGGTATATTTGTCGGTTCGGGTGCGGGTCTACCAAATTTCATGGGTATTCCTGGTGAAAATGCTATCAACATCCTGTCGTCCAACGAATACCTCACACGTGTGAACCTGATGGATGCCTCTAATCCTACATCCGATACTCCTATCAATTTGGGCAAACATGTAATGGTTGTTGGCGGTGGTAACACAGCCATGGACTCATGTCGAACCGCCAAACGACTTGGGGCAGATGTGACCTTAGTATATAGACGCTCTGAAGCAGAAATGCCTGCACGTTTAGAAGAGGTGAAGCATGCCAAGGAAGAGGGTATCCACTTTATGTGTTTACACAATCCGATTGAATATTTGACGGATGAAAAGGGTGCAGTAAAGTCAGCTGTATTGCAAGTCATGCAGTTGGGTGAGCCTGATGCCAGTGGACGTCGCCGTCCCGAACCTATCGAGGGCGAAACCATCACTTTAGATGTTGATCAGGTTGTTGTTGCTATCGGAGTGAGTCCTAACCCACTCGTACCACGTTCTATCGAAGGACTGGAACTGGGCAGAAAGAACACCATCGTTGTGAATGAGAACATGCAATCTAATAAACCTGAAGTATATGCTGGTGGTGACATTGTAAGAGGTGGAGCTACTGTCATTCTTGCGATGGGCGATGGACGTCGAGCTGCTTCAAGTATGGACGAACAATTGAAAAAATCAAAATGACGGGTATCTATACCATTCTATTACTCATCTGTAGTAATATCTTTATGACTTTGGCATGGTATGGCCATCTTAAGTTACAACAAACAGGGGTCAGTTCTAACTGGCCTCTGTTTGCTGTTGTTATCTTCTCATGGTGCGTGGCTTTCTTGGAATATTGTTGCCAAGTACCAGCCAATCGTATCGGCTTTGCAGACAACGGAGGACCTTTCTCATTGGTACAACTCAAAGTCATTCAAGAGGTTGTTAGTCTTACAGTGTTTGGCGTCTTTTCCACTATTTTCTTTCAAAACGAAAGCTTGCATTGGAATCACATTGCTGCATTTGGCTGCCTACTCTGTGCCGTTTACTTGATGTTCATGAAGTAATTGCATCCACAATAACAAGAGGTGTGTTAAGTTTTTCCCTGTCCCAGCGGCTTGTAGTGCAGTTTATTCCTGTCACCATATCCAAGAGCCACCTTTGTCTGAAATATCAAAATCATTGACCATTGTGCAATGATTTACAGGAAATCCTAACGAGAAAAATAAACGTTATAGCCTTAATCGTCTATATATAAGCGAAATAACCAAATTTGTTCAATGAAAGCCCTCAATTGGATACTCGGCAAAAAAATAATTGATTCAACTTTTAAAGAAAACAAATATCATTTTGTAAAAACAAATTTGGACCATATTTTTTTGATATTTGTGGAAAAATAGTTTACTTTGCATCGCTTTTTGAACCTTTATAAGGTAAGCAGATTGTATTTGACAACAATTATTTTTTATAATAACAAACGGATTAACAGCAATGAAAAAACTTGCCCTATGGCACAGCGCGTGCCTCGTGGCTTGCATCCTATTTGCGAAAACAGCCGATGCAAAGTCTATGATGCCCAAAGTTATCAACCCTTTGGCAGGTGTAACAAAAATAGAGAACAAAGACAAAAACCTCTTGGATAGCATCAATCTTGATGAGGTTGTAGTAACAGGACAAGGCAACGCCATACGTCGTCGCCGCTTGTCGTCGTCAGTAACGAAGGTATCAGCAAGTGAGCTGCAGAAGACTCCTGCCACTCGTATCGACCAAATGCTGCAAAATGCACTGCCCAATGTGCAACTGTCGCTTACCAACGGACAGCCAGGAACCACCTCTATCATCAAGTCAAGAGGACTGTCATCGGCTTTTGCCAACTCTACACCTATTATATATATAGACGGTGTGCGCATCGACAACCTCAATACGGGTTCTATCCTTAATTACTCAAAACACGGATATGGAGCCAATCCATACACCATTGGTGACATGCCCATGGGCGAGATGGCATCGTCGAGTACGCTCAGCGACATCTCCATTGAGAACATCGACCACATAGAATATGTACCGGGAGGAGCTGCCACCACGCTGTATGGGTCGGATGCTGCCAATGGTGTGATACAAATCTTTACAAAGAAAGGTACCGAAGCAGGCTTCCGAGCCACTGTAACAGCCGAAATGGGGTGCGACGTACCTACCACACAGTTTTATCACTTTCGACGAACTCGCGAATTACTCAACCAAACTGGTTTTCAACAGCGGTATCGCCTGTCCCTGTCGGGTGGCAATCAAACTTTTGGGTATAGCTTAGGAGCCAGCATGGGCGGTAATACGGGAATCATTATTCACAACAACAACGAGCAAAAAAGGTACGACATACGTTTTGGTTCGCATGCGCGATTACACCGCACTTTGGAATATCAAAACTCGTTTGGCTTTGTAGCAGAGGACTACAGACGCAGTCGCAATGGCAATCAGGGCTTTTACACTGGGCTATGGTTTACGGAGGGCGCTGCCGCAGCCAACATGAAGTACCAAGCTGCCGACGGCACACAGCACAATTTCAATGCCGACATCGATGCTGTAGACGACTACCAGTTTGCACAAATGAAAGCTTTTGTGGACAAAGCTGAAGCGCTACAAAACTACAAGGAGTCAGTGAAGCGATTCCAAACTTCGCAAGTGCTTATTTATAAGCCTATGTCAAATCTCACGTTAAAGGGTACTTTTGGGTTGGACTACCGTGCCAATGGCAACAAAGAGATTGTAACCAACCAGTACTTGGTTCACACCCAAGTAAAGCCTGTAGGTACTACAGACGCTGGACGCATCAATAATTTCGACCGCACTTACTTTGGACTGACAGCCGACGTGAACGCACAACACAAGGCATACTTTGAACACGGCATTAGTAATATTGTTACTGCTGGATTTCAATACTTCAACAACCACGACCATCAAGCTATTTACAATGGCTCCAACGTACGCGACGGAGCAAAAGTGATGTCGGGAGCAGGAACACAACAAGCTGACGAATGGATGAGCTACCTGCACAGCTACGGATTTTACGTACAAGATAACATTGGATTGTTAAATCGCTATTATCTTGACTTAGGTGCTCGCATCGACTACAATACTGCCTTTGGCGAGAATGTAAGGTGGCAGTTTTACCCAAAGGTAGGGTTGTCTTACGTAATGACCGATGAGCCTTTCATGCGCTCACTCGTGAGTCGTCGCATACTCACCACGTTGCGCTGGTTTTGTAACTATGGAGTGGCAGGTAGTTACCCACCACCCTTTGCCTATCAAAAGACTGTGGACATCAGTTCCTTTCAAGGTAAGTTAGCCGCCACATTTGGACAATACGGGAATGCCAACTTAGGTCCTGAGAAGAAACATGCCTTTGAAATAGGTTTCGAAGGATCTCTCTTCAACGACCTTTGCTCCGTTGGCTTCACCTACTATCATGCTCGTACACTCGATGCACTGTTCAGCATTCCCACGCTCCCATCTTCGGGACAAGCAGCCAACTATTTGGCAAACATCGGTGATATCCTTAACCATGGAGTAGAAATCAACACTCTCATTACGCCCATCCGTACCAAAGATTGGCGTGTAAGTCTGCGTACATCGTTCAATACCAGCCACAACAAAGTGCTGAGTACGGGAGGAGCAATACCTTTTGCCATAGGAGGCTTTGGTCCCAGCACCATTCAGACGGTGGTGGAAGAGGGCAAGTCAGTAGGATTTTTACGAGGAAACAAAGCCATACTCAACGAAGACGGTACTCTGAAGGAAGTACAGCAAATGCAAGATTTAGGACGCACGGTGCCAATTTTTTATGGTAACATGATGCTAAATGTGAATTATCGGTCGTGGCAGTTCACTATGAGTGGCGACTACCAAGCAGGCTCGTACGTACATTCGTTCGACCGACAGTTCCGCTTTTCCAAAGGACTGAAAGACGATGCCATACCACAAGCGGCTCTCATGGGAAAACCACAAAAGAAAAGCTGGCTCAACTTTACCAATTATTTTGTAGAGAAAGCCGACTTCCTAAAGATAAGGAATATCGCCTTGAGCTACACACACACTTTCACATCGGGCAGGACACCTGTCAAGGCTGTAAACATCGGACTGAACGTGTACAACCCACTAAGCCTTACAGCAGCTTCGGTAGATCCCGAAGCCACTATTGCAGGGGCACGGTCGCAAGGTGCCGTAGCAACAGGTGGACTTAACTATTCCACCTATTCTATGCCTCGTCAATACATCATTTCCATTCAATTAAATTTGTAAAACATGAATAAGTTCATTACACATAGCACAGGATTGGCACTTACGTTCATACTCGCTTCTTGCAGTCTGATAGAGCCAACCGAAGTAGAAAACCCCAATGTTGGAGAAGGCACATACTTAGCATCAGATCGTGCCATGGATATATGGGTAAACGGTGCAGAGAAAGCATTTGCTACCACCATTGCCAAATTTTGTCTCCATACCGAAATTATCTCTGATAACTATTTCAACAACTATACGCGTGAAAGCAAAGTGTTTGACAAACCGGAACTGAAAAACACCGATCCTGATATTGCCGATCTGCAACGTTTGGTTGCTAATCTGCGTGAATCTGCCGATTATGGCATCAATACGGTGAGCCAGCACGACCAACACACCACCGCAGAACATCTGTTCAAGTTACATACGATGAAAGCCTATGCCTTCTTACTAGCAGGTGAGAACTTTCGTGCCTTACCCACCACTGTAGGAGGCAATCCGCTACCAGCTAATGAACAACTGCAACTGGCGAAAACCACCCTTGACAAAGCACTGACGTATGCCACCAACAATCATGAAAAAGCATTGATACACACCCTCAAAGCAAGAGTGTACTATGTGATGGGAAAGGCGCAAAATGCTATTGACGAAAGCAAATTGGCACTGCAAAATAGCAACGACTTTATAGAGCAAGTAACCTTTGACGGCAAGAACAATGTGACCAACAGTATGCAAGATGTTATTTGGAAAACAATGTACCAGCCACTACCCCGTCTCGACTTCCTTGATCCAAAATACTTCCAGCTAAAGGCAACCGATGAATGCCCTATCAGTATTGCGAAAGCCGAAGAAAATTATCTCATCTTGGCAGAAGCCTATCTGTCTCAAGGACAATCGCAACAAGCTAAAAAAGAATTAAATCAACTGTTGCAGCTGGTTGCTAAACGACCAGTACAACAGCAACTTAACGACCAATTGGAAGGACGATATAATGGTGGATTCAAACACTATCCCGATGCAGCTGATTACCGAGTGGCAGCATCGCCCAAGGACCCTTTCCGCAGTGGACTGGTGTTAAATCGTAAATCACCGCATCTGATACAAGTTCCCACGGTGTCGGGCACATCGGTCACTGCAGAGATGATAGATGAATGCAAAGACAACGACGCTTTATTAGAACTTATTTACCTGATGCGTCAAGAAATATTCTTGGCAGAAGGACGACGCATGAGCGACTTGGGCATTCGGCTGCCTATAAGTGACGTAGAAATAGCACACACTCCAGCTGCCAAGACCTATGCAGAACCGCTTATCCCCAAGTTCATTCCCTTGGAGCAAGGCATGGACAACTTCGATATAGACACCGAAAAAAGATTGGTGACCATACATTACAATATGAACCACCTCATCGTCATTAATAAGAACCGACCAGAGGTGGCTCCCCTTTTCACTACCTCCAGCAGCAAAGGCAAATAACTTTGTAAAACTATCTCCATGGAGTAATCGTGTTATTTCCATGAGTTAATGCTGTTATCTGCATAACTTAACCGTGCAAAACAGTCTGTTTTATTGTCCAAAACAGTCTGTTTTGGACAACAATCTGCATGAATTAGTGCTGTTATCTACATGGGTCAGCAACATTGAAGCATGTAGATAACAGGCTTAACTATGTGAGGTACGTAAACACCTTCAAGCAAGAGAGGCGGACAACAAAAATCTGTGAAAGTGATTGACGATAGCGTGGATAGGAATCAGTCGTAGGGACAGCGTTGATCTACATTCTCATATCCATATGAAGAATTGCAAATTCTATCAATAATCAAGTTGCAACAATGATATGCAGAATTGAAAAAAAGTCGCTGATATTCAGCGACTTTTATAATTATAAATAAGTTGTTTTGAGTTGCACTAACTTATCCGAAGTTATCAAACATGATAGATTCAGGATCGACACCAATACTATCTAACATTTTCTGAACAGCGGCACTCATAGGACCAGGACCACACATGTAGTATTCTATATCTTCGGGAGCCTCATGATCCTTTAAGTAGGTATCATACATTACTTGATGAACAAAACCAGCCGTGTATTTTACTCCTGCTTCATCAGCTACTGGATCAGGTCTGTCTAAAGCTAAATGGAAGTGGAAGTTAGGATATTCTTTTTCTAACTCGTGGAAGTCGTCTAAGAAGAAGGCTTCGTTCAGAGAGCGAGCACCGTAGAAATAGTGCATCTCGCGATCTCTTGTGTGCAGCGTTTTGAGCATGTACATAATTTGGCTTCGTAGAGGAGCCATACCAGCACCACCGCCGACCCAAATCATCTCTTTCTTAGAGTCAAAGATTGGATGGAAGTCACCGTAAGGTCCACTCATCTTTACCTTATCACCTGGTTTCAAAGAGAAGATATAACTGGAAGCAATTCCCGTAGGTACATTTTGGAATCCTACCTGTGGACGTGGCTTAAATGGAGTGGATGCAATACGTACCGTCAGCATAATAATATCTCCTTCCTCAGGATAGTTCGCCATAGAGTATGCGCGAACAGTGGGTTCTGGGTTGTGAGCCTTGAGAGATAAGATATTAAATTTCTTCCATGCACCAATGTATTCTTCGCCAATGTCATTCTTGTCGAAATCCTTGTCGTAATCGATAACATCAAACGCAGGAATAGATATTTGAGCATAAGAGCCTGGAATGAAGTCCATATGCTCACCAGGAGGCAATTGTACTTTGAACTCTTTGATGAAGCTCGACACGTTTTTATTGCTGATGACGGTGCATTCCCATTCTTTAACACCTAAAACGGTTTCAGGTATTTTGATTTTTAAGTCACCTTTCACCTTGCACTGACATCCCAAACGCCAATTATTCTTTATTTCTTTCCTTGAAAAGTGAGGACGCTCTGAATCCAAGATTTCACCTCCACCTTCAATCACTTGTAATTTGCATTGTCCACAACTGCCCTTTCCGCCACATGCAGAAGGTAAGTAAATGCCATTTTGGGTGAGGGTACTCATGATAGAAGCACCTTGTGGAACGCTGAGTGTCTTGTCTTCGTTAATAATGATGTTGACATTTCCGCTTGGAGACAAATATTTTTTTGCCACAAGCAAAATAATGACAAGCAAGAGTATTACACTCAAGAAAACAACAATACTTGTTAATATAAAACTAAAATTCATAGCTAATTATATTTTTAATCCAGAGAAGCACATCATGGCAATAGCCATTAGTCCTACTGTTATAAATGTAATACCGAGTCCTTGCAAAGGCTTTGGTACATCACTATATTCTAATTTCTCACGAATAGCACCCATTAACACAATAGCGAGTGTCCATCCTAATCCACTACCCACAGCATAAGCGATGGCATCGACGATGTTACCGATATATTGGGTATTGCTTGGATCCAAGTTGATACGCTGTTGCATAAACATGGAGCCACCCATGATGGCACAGTTTACGGCAATCAGTGGGAGGAATATACCCAAAGACGAATACAATGAGGGACTGTATTTCTCCACCAACATTTCAACTAATTGAGTGATACCTGCGATGACCGCAATAAAGATGATAAAACTAAGATAGCTTAACCCTAATGGATCGAGTATTTTAGTTTGTAGGAGATAATCCACTGGTACGGTGACAAAAAGTACAAACGTCACGGCCATTCCTAAACCAAACGAGGTCTTCACATTCTTCGATACTGCCAAAAATGAACACATTCCTAAGAAGAATGCAAAAATCATATTGTCGACAAATATCGATCTAAAAAATAATGATATGATATGTTCCATAATAATTCTAATTAAAATATTTAGTATCCGTTACTGTTCTTCTTTATAGAAATATGCGCGGTGAATCCAAATAACACATCCTACAAGAATCAATGCCATGGCTGGCATTGCCATCATACCATTATTCATATATCCAAAGTCATAGAAAGACGACGGAATAATCGTAAATCCTAATAAAGTTCCTCTACCAAATAATTCACGGAAAGCTCCCACAACAACTAAAATCATTGCGTAACCTAACCCATTACCTACTCCATCAAGAAAAGATGGCCAAGGTTTGTTCATCATCGCAAATGCTTCTAAGCGTCCCATCAGAATACAGTTGGTAATAATCAAAGCCACATATACTGAAAGCTGAACACTTACATCATACGCATAAGCTTTTAAGATCTGACTGACAATCGTCACCAATGCCGCAACGACAACTAACTGCACAATGATACGGATTCGCATTGGGATGGTGTTGCGAATAATCGAAATAATTACATTTGAAAATGCAGTAATAACCGTCACTGCCAATCCCATGACAATAGCTGGCTTTAATTGTGAAGTTACTGCCAAAGCCGAACAGATTCCCAAGACTTGAACCAAAATAGGATGATCCAAATTGAGAGGGTTTGTAAAGACTTTCTTATTTTGTGTTGAAAATAATGACATAATTATAAATCAATTTAATGAGCTTTTAAGAAATTCATATATGCACCTAAACAAGTCTGCAACATCTCAGTAACACCGTTGGAAGTGAGCGTAGCACCCGTTATACCATCGACTTGCGTGGCAGGGTCTTCCACCTTCTTACTAACAGCCAATGCGATTTTTTGGGGATCTTGAGCAAATAGTTTTTTACCTTGGAATTGATTTTGCCATGCACGATTGTCTTTAATTTCAGCTCCCAATCCAGCTGTTTCACTTTCATGGTCGAAATAAGTTCCGAAGACAGTCGACTTGTCTGCATTGATGGCAATATAACCGTTGATAGCTCCCCATAGTCCCATGCCATAAACAGGTATCACATATTTGGTTTGTCCATCAACCTTACAAACGAAGAGTGCTAACTTTCCATTCTTAAAGTCTGCTGAATTGAGCTTAAAACCGTAGTTTTCTCCACCCTGTTCACCTTTCTCAAGAACATTCCCCTGCTCATCTATGATTTCGTCAGCAAGTACAACTTCTTGATACTTTGCAGCAGCTTCTTCATTATTCAAATCTCTAATATTCAACGAATTTAATATCTGCTTCTTCTTGTCCAATGCAACGTTAGCATCTTGCATAGGTTTCAAAACCTGGAATACAAAAGCCAACAAGAACGCAACAAGAATCACGATAATGATTGAATATATAATCGTATAGGAATTAGAATTGGTATTCAATCCTTTTTTATTTTCTTCAGCCATTGTCTTATTTATTATCAGCAGTTAAACGTTTCATTCTATTATTAATATTGTGTTGAACTACACAATAGTCAATCAGTGGAGCAAACATATTTGCAAACAATATGGAGAGCATCATACCTTCTGGATATCCCGGATTCATGACACGAATAATCACCGTCATTACTCCAATCAGAGCTCCATAGATGTACTTACCCGTCTCTGTGCGTGCAGATGTTACAGGATCTGTTGCCATAAAGACAGCACCAAAACAAAAACCTCCCAAAATTAAGTGTTCATACCATTCAATAGGAGTCATTCCAAGAGATTGGAAAAGCACTGCCATGATTCCACCTCCCGCAAAAACGCTGAACATTGTTTTCCATGAAGCAATGCCAGTGAGAAGTAAGAGTATCGCACCCAAAGCTATCGCAATAACACTTGTCTCTCCAACAGAACCAGGTATTAATCCTATCATCATTTCATTGATGGTATAAGGAATGTCCGTGTGCTGTGCCAACTCACCTAAAGGAGTTGCCATTGTAGTAGCATCTGGTAATGTATTTCCTAATCCAAAAATGGAATGATTAGCTACCCAAACAGTATCTCCTGTCATTACACTTGGATATGAAAAGAACAAAAAGGCACGAGCCGATAAAGCAATGTTAAAAATATTCATGCCTGTACCCCCAAATATTTCCTTGCAGAGGATAACTGCAAAAGCAATGGATAAGGCTAACATCCATAATGGACAGCTTATTGGAATAATGAGTGGCATCAACATACCTGTAACAAGATATCCTTCTTGTATCTCTTCTTTTTTCCATTGTGCCCAGGCAAATTCAATACCTAATCCCACAATATAAGAAACCAAAATCTTTGGTAACAGTGCAAGAAATCCAAAACAAAACATCTCCCAAAAGGAAGCGTTTGCCAATTGTCCTGCAGCAGAATAGTTTTGATAACCAATATTATACATTCCGAACAAAAGCGCAGGCATTAACGCAATCACTACCAAACTCATGATTCGCTTGGAATCAATGGCATCATGAATATGTGCACCTGTCTTGGCTGTTGTGTTCGGAACATAAAGGAAACTCTCAAAACCGTCATAAATACTCCAAAAAGCGTGGAGTTTTCCACCTTCTTCGAAGTGTGGCTTGATTTTATTTAAATATTTTTTCAAACTCATATCTTTATGCGTTTTCTTTACGTAATGTATCTAATCCCTTACGTACGATTTTCTGTAGTTCTAATTTAGAAGAATCAACAAATTCAGCAACGGCAAAGTCTTCTGGTGAAACTTCATAAATACCTAACTGTTCCTGTTTGTCAATATCTCCAGCTATTAAAGCTTTTATCAGATATTCACCAAAGATATCCATTGGCAACACTTTATCATATTCACCGCTCATAATCATGTGGCGTTTTCCTCCTTTAATACGAGCATCCACATCGTACTTCTTTTCTTTCCCCATTAACCAAGAGAAATAACTGTGTGAAGCAGAGAATTGATTGGTTCTTGGCAAAATCCATCCAAATAACTCGTCAGCTTGATTACCTTCTGGAATGACGCATACCTCTGAAGTATGAGCTCCTAAGAAATCATTCAGATGACACTGTCGTCCTGTCAAAGGATTTCCGTTGATAATACGAAGACATTCTCCATCTTCTGGATTTATTTTTTTTGTCACTTGTCCAGCTAAGAGGTCAGATATTGGTGTTCCCACCAAGGTATCAACATACTTTGGTTCGTTCACTTCACTGCCAGCCACAGCAACTGTTCGTGTAAGTTGTACTTTGCCTGTCAAGAACAAACGACCTATGAATATCACGGCAGTAGGCTCAACGGTCCAAACTACTTCGCCTTTATTTACAGGTGCGATGTGGTTAATCTGCACACCGACATTACCCGAAGGACATGGGCCATCGAAAACGGTCACTTCGACATCCTTTGCTTGCGTCAATGCAGTTGCTTTCTGATTCGCATGAATATTCAGATAGGTTTTCGCTATCTTCGACAAAGCCGTTAATCCAGTCTGAAAAGCTTCTTCATTGCCTTGCAGTTCAAACTCAAACTTTCCTGCCAAAGGCATGTTTCTAAAACCTGATACAAAGATAGCTCTCGGACATTCTTTTGGGTTAGTTGATACTGCATAAGGCAACTGGTTGATATAACCAAAGATGCCTGCTTCTAACAATGATTCGATGACTTGCTCGGAAGAAAGTTGGGTTACATCTTTCTTTCCGTAATCAACAAACTCTTGTTGTTGTGAAGTCTCCACGACAACAGCCATTACCTTGCGCCTTTCACCTCTCACGATTGACTTTACTTTCCCACTCACAGGCGATGAGAATTTCACCTCGGGAAAGTTTTTGTTGACAAAGAGTGCCTCACCAGCTTTCACTTCGTCACCAATGTGTACAATCACTTTAGGGGTTACGCCGACAAAATCGTCTGGAACGAGCGCATATTCATGACTCAGTTTCAAGGAAGTTTTTTCTTCCTTGGCTCTCCCTTTAAGATTAATGTCTAAGCCCTTACGTAACTTAATTACACTTACCATAAATTATATAAATTAAACCTTGTTCGAATAAAAAAGTATATACAAATTTTATAAACGTTATCTATTTGGCAAAATTAGTAACTTTTACTGATTAATAAAAGAAATTCCAGGCATTTATTTAGTTCGTACAGAAAAATGATGTAATTTTGCATCCAATTAATAAAGATTGCCCTGAGAAAGTTCAAAAATATATTAAATATTGCTTTATGGAGCATTGTAGGATTTTATCTTACAATAGTTATTTTGTTGCACATTCCAGCAATTCAGACTTTAATGGGGCAACAAGCAGGAAGCTATTTATCCAAACGTTTTGGGACACAAGTTCGTGTCGAACGAGTTTATTTAGGTTTTTTGAATCGATTGGTTATTGACGGGTTATTCATGGACGACCAAAAAGGAGTCCCCATGCTCCAAGCTTCACGTCTTTCAATAAAGCTTGATGTATTCTCGTTGATGCGTGGAGGTATCAACATCTCGTCTGCACAGTTATTTGGCATAAAAGCCAATTTATATCAGGCGAACAAGCATGCACAAACAAACTTCCAATTCCTCATCGATTCACTTGCATCTAAAGACACCACTTCACAATCCACACCAATCAATCTAAACTCAATGATTATCCGTCGTGGAAACATCCGTTATCAAGTCCTTGATCAACCCAAAGAAAATCATTTTTCTTTCAATGATTTGGCATTAACAGAGATAAGTTCGCACATTGTTTTTAATCATTTTTCGAATGACTCTCTCAACGTTAAATTAAAAAACTTATCGTTCAAGGAAAAGTCTGGTTTACATGTTAAATCCTTAACTGCTAAGTTAATAGCAAACTCTTCTTCATGTTTTTTAGAGAATTTCAACCTCTCTCTCCCCCATTCGATGCTTCATGTCGATGAAGTTCGCACAAACTATCATCAAAAGAATCATCACATTGATTTATCTACACTTTCATACAAGGGTAAAATCAAAAACTCAAAGCTTACATTAGCAGACTTTTCTTTCTTAGATGCTCAACTCTCCAAGTATACTTCTCCGTTTGATATCAAAACCTCGTTTCATGGAAATCGAAGTTCATTAACGCTGTCTAACTTGCAGGTACAAGCAGACAAGATGCTCAAAGCCACTGCAAACGCAACACTGCAGGGCTTGGATAAAAACCTGAAATGGATGTTGGAGCTTAAAGAATTGGAAGCAACCAACAAAATGTTGACCGCATTTTTCCCGAAGATAGCGCAACAGTCCCCTTTTCAGCACTTCACAAATCTGAAATTAAAAGGTTTGGCTCGCGGTACTCAACAAAACTTCAACATTGATGGTCAGCTGGCATCAAACCTTGGTGAAGTGAAGTTTCGTTTGCATAAAGAGAAAAACAACTACAACGGAGCTTTAGAAACGATAGAGCTTAGTCTTGATAAACTATTGGAAAGAAAAGACTTAGGAAATATTACTTCAAGATTAGAACTGAAAGATTTTCAAAGAAATTCGAGCCATTCTAAATTCCTATTGAAGGGAGATATATCGAAAATTGACTATAAGGGTTACACTTATCAACATATTTATATTGACGGCAACGGTCTACTCAATCCAAAAAATGAGCTTACAAGCTTTGAGGGAGTTGCAAATCTCAATGATCCCAACGGAGAACTTCATATTAGAGGAAAAGTAAATCGTCATCAAACAATTTACCAAGTGCAGTTAGATGCGCAGGCGAAGGATTTACATTTAGCAGCGCTTAATATTTCTAAGAAGTTTCCTCATCGCAGAGTCAGTTTTGAAGTTGGTGCAAATGTTTCTGGTAAATCATTAAAGGATGTAACAGGTCAATTGAGCTTAAATCATCTTAGAATTGTTGATCAGCGTTCGCAATATCAACTCAACAATTTGGATTTGCAGACTGGCTTTGATGAAAAGCATGAACATTTTGTATCCATTAATGGGGATTTTGGAAGTGCTATGATAGTAGGCACATTCGACTTCGATGCTCTTTCTCAAAATGTTGCAAACATCTTGATAGAGAAGTTACCCAGTTTGCAGCACTTAACTCCAATACGTCAACGGCATACCGCTCCCACGAATGCTCGACTTTATGCAGATATTCGTAATACAGATTGGGCGCCCTACTTCTTTGGTGTTCCATTTGTGCTACATCAACCGCTACAAATTAGTGGAACGATGGAGAGTTCACAGAATTTAATGAATGTCCATATTACAGCACCAGATTTTACTTATCAGGGTAAGAAATATTATCAATGCTATGCTCATCTTCAAACACGACAAGATACACTTTGTCTGGATGCCGAACTGAATCGTTTGAACAAGCAAGACAAGAAATGGTCATGGTCGGTAAAGTCTGCAGCTGCCAACAATCATTTATTGACAAAACTCTCTTTTGATAATCATGAAGCGCATCCCTTCCGAGGCACTGTCAACACAGAAACACAATTCTTCAAGAATAACAAAGGAGATGCGGCTGCCCATATCAGCATACATCCTTCTGAAATATTAGTTGAAGATAGTATTTGGAGAATAGAACCCTCTGACATTATTTATAGTAAGAAGCATTTGAATGTAGATTACTTCTCTATTCACCACGATGAACAGCATGTCATTGTTAGTGGATTGGCAACCCGCAATCCTAATGATTCGCTCTTGATAGACTTAAAAGATATCGACGTTAGCTATGTCCTAAATCTTCTTAACTTTCATGCTGTAGAGTTTGGAGGTTTATTGTCTGGCAAAGCTGTTGCGTCTGGATTGTTTGGAAATCCGAAAGGTCATGCCGATGTGTTGGTAAATCAATTCAAGTTCGAGACAGGAAGAATGGGCGCCTTAGATGCGCACGTCGCTTGGAACGAAAAGGCTAAACAAATTGACATCAACGCTGTTGCCAATGATGAATACCGTAAGACTCTGATTCGTGGATACGTTTCTCCTGAACGTGATTACTTGGATTTAGACATCTTAGCCAACAACACTCGCTTAGAGTTCTTGGAGGGCTTTTGCGATAGCTTTATGCAACAGGTAGATGCGAATGGTCGTGGTAGGCTTCGACTCTTTGGAAACTTAGGTAGTTTGAACTTAACGGGACAGGTAGTAGCAGATGGAACCGTTGGAATTACGCCCATTCATACTACCTATACCTTAAAGAACGATACGATTAGGTTAGTCCCTAACGAAATTATTTTTAATCATAACATCATTTACGATCGTCACCAACACACCGGACTCCTTAACGGTGTCTTAAAACATGACCACCTCAGTGATATACAATGCGATTTGCATGTGAAGGCAGACCATTTGTTGGCGTATGATACACACGATTTTGGAGAGGAAAACTTTTATGGAACCGCTTATTTAACAGGAGATTGTAACATTAAAACAAAAAGCGGTGAACTGACTATAGATGTGGATGCGACTCCGCAAAAGGGTTCACAATTTGTTTACAATGTTGCTGGCTATGGGCATTTAGATACACAAAAGTTTATTAAATGGACGTCACAAGCCGACTCTATTAAGAATGGTGCGACGAATGAACTCGAACCACTGCAACAAACGACACAGTTTTTACGGGAAATCCCAAGTGACATCCGACTCAACTTCCTTATCAATTGTACGCCAAACATGGAGATTAAACTTATTATGGACAATCAGACAGGCGACTACATCTCTTTGAGAGGGAATGGAGTGTTACGAACCAATTACTATAATAAGGGAACCTTTGATATTTATGGCAATTACGTGGTGGATCATGGCATCTATCGTCTGACAGTTCAAAATATCATCAAGAAGGATTTCCAGTTTAGACAAGGAGGAACGATTGCATTTGGTGGAAATCCATACCTTGCCACCTTAGACCTAAATGCCATTTACACAGTGAATGGAGTTAGCTTAGCTGACTTGAATATCGGAAAGTCTTTCACAAGGAACAATACTCGTGTCAACTGTTTGATGAATATCACTGGCACTCCCGATAAGCCGCAAATTGACTTCAACTTAGACCTGCCAACCATTAACAATGATGCAAAGCAAATGGTATATAGTTTGATGAATAGTGAAGAAGAAATGAAGCAACAAGTTTTGTATCTTCTCGCAGTAGGCAGGTTTTATTCACAAGAAGCCAAAAATGCAGCTATCAATAACCCCACTCAACCCAGTCAAGCAACGTTAGCCATGCAAAGCATTTTGAGTGGAACATTGAGTCAACAGATAAATACGGTCTTAAATTCTGTGATCGACAATACCAATTGGAACTTCGGTGCAAATATTTCCCCTGGAACAGAAGGATTTAACAATGCAGAATATGAAGGGAGCTTGTCTGGACGACTGTTAGATAACCGCCTAAATATCAATGGGCAATTTGGATATCGTGATAATCCAAATGCGACCACTACTTTTATTGGCGATTTTGACATCAAATACTTACTCTATCCGAATGGCAATTTGGCGGTAAAGATTTATAATCAGACCAATGACCGATATTTCACTCGCAACAGCTTAACAACACAAGGAGTGGGCTTAATTATCAAGAAAGACTTTACGAATCTACGTGACTTGTTTGGAAGGAGGCGTCAGAAAAAAGTCAAAACAAAAACTCCAGACGCTTCACCGCAACCCAAAACCAAATAAACAGAAAAGCGGAAACAATTTATTCCTTGACGGTTTGAAAAGCACTTTATAGCTTGACGTTGCGAATATCTATCAGATTATTCACTATTGCGTAAATTGTTAAACCCGATGGAGAATGTATTTGCAGCTTTCGTGCTATATTTCGGCGATGTGTAATCACCGTATTGATAGAAATAAATAGATGGTCGGCAATCTCTTTATTCGTCATACCTTGTACCAAACTGACGATAACTTCCTTTTCGCGCTCACTTAAAATCTCCTGACTATGTGGTACCTGACTGAGCATCGAAGATATCTTAATGGAAACATCACTCTGTCTTAACTTCTTCTCTATATGTCGAATGGCAGGGATAAATATTTCATCTTCTACCATAGAATGAAGCGTAAGCCACTGTTCACAATTATAAATATCGTACAATGTGGCTGTCAACTGATTATTCCTCAGTCCATTAGAAGGTAAATATTTAATAATGATATTCTTCAACTCCTTCAGCTTCAAGTCTGTTTGTCCGTGGTGTTTAGAATAGGTCTCAATATCGTATGTTTCGTTGATTTTACCATTCAACAAATCATCGACATACGGAAAAACATTCTTCTCCTCATACCGCATGTGGTTTCTGATAGAATGTGCGTATTCATCATATAGCCGCAAGATGAGTCGAGCCAAGTTATTGGTTTCGTCCAAAGCGCCTGTCAGTTCCTTTCGAATAAATGGTAATTGAAAATCAAGATAATACGAATGACTTGCACGTAAATATTGAATCAGGGTAGGAATATTCAGTTCATTTGAGTCCTCATCCCCCTTATACCCATTTATGGTGAGGTTCACTATCGCCAGAAAAGTATAAGTATCCACATTCTGACTCTCACAAACTTCACGAACCGTTTTGTCACCAAAGCCTAAGTTAATGCCAAACGATCCAAGACTCTGAAGAACACTATAGTTGTCTCCAATAATGGAAATAAGCTTATCTTCAGGTTCGTACATCTTATGAACTTTCATTGCTTCAATCTTGTTATAACAATATTTGGATACAAATATATATATTTTTTACAATATATCAATCATTATTTTAGGGTATTTATTTTTTTTGATTTCATTATCTCTCCTATATAAGTAGGATTGAGCTTAATTTCCCTATTTAGTAGAACACCTACTTAAAACAAAAAATGTCATTAAATAGTATTCAGATTAATGGTTACTGCTTTTTATTCTTAAGACAATGAAGATAATTCGCATTATATAATAAAGAGGTATTTCTCTAAATTCTTGCAGACAAAAGTGCTAAAAAATTGTGATATTATCAGTTAATTAAATCAAAAAAAAAAAAGAACTGTAAAACCGTTGCAGATAAGAAAAAATAGCGTAAATTTACAACTCAAATTCGAAAATTAGAAAACGATAACGATATGACGAAAATTGATAGGTTTTCCTTTTGTTATGTAATCATCTTCGCATTATGCGTGAGAGATACCCTAAAACATGACTTCTTGAAATGTCTTCATGACATTTTTTATACCAGCAAATTGTCCAATAATCAATAAAATTACAACTATGAGAAAAAAGTACATAAAACCTTCGTGCACAGTGATACATACCAAAATGGATGTAGCTATTTTACAAAATTCGGATATTCCCTTAAAGTCTAATGAACCTATTCTTGACATCGAAGAAGTAAAACGAGTGGATGATGGAGAAGAGGCGGTAGACTGGGAGATGAATTAGACGCTCCGCCAAAGTATAACATTTTATTAAAACAACATAACAACATCATGAAGAAAATGACACTATCAACCAAAAAATATGTGGAGAGTTGTGCGCTGGCAGTCGCTTTTATGCTCCTGCCCACGGCATGCACTGATGATATCGATAACACCGAAAACAATGGCAGCGAAACCACGCACATCACATTCAACATCCAAGACGCTACGCGTACAGCCGACGAAGCATTGGCAAAGGCGATGACAAGCCGGGCGACACACCTGGAAATGCAGGGACTGAAGCCATCAGACATCACCGTACGCACGTTTGATGGGCACTGCTCAGACGGCAGTACCGTAACCATCGTAGAAGAGACAACCCCTGGATTGCCCTCCGAAATAGACGATGTTCAAGCTACGACCCGAGGTGCGCATGTGTTTGTTACAAACGGAGCACTGAGCAATCAATTCAAAGCCACAGCTTTCTTTGGCGCAAATTCTGGTTCTTTAGCTATGGACAGCAAATTCAAGGACCAGACTTTCAATGCGAACGGATCGCCAATAGACGGATCGCTGATATGGAAAGGTAGCCAGCCTTGCGGTAAGTTTTATGCTTACGGTCCCAGTCTGGACGGATTAGGTAACCTGCGAGAAGAGGGCGGCAAGAAAAAGATAGACTTTGAGGTGAAAGATAACGTTGGTCAGCAGTTGGATTTTGTTACCGCTACGTCAGATGTGGTAACTCTCAGCCAAGAGAACAAAAAGGAAAAGAAATGTCCTCCGATAAAGCTGACGTTCAGACATCCGCTTACTGCTTTGCGCTTCAAAATAGGGAAGGACGTCTTGGGTGTTGGTAAAGATGACAATATCTCAAGTGTGACCATTGCCAACGTCAAGGCGAAAGGAACATACATCCTACCAGATGAGAGCAACAAATTTGGCACATGGGAACTTTCCAGCGATGAGCCTACCTTTTTTGAGCTAACAAACTACGGTGGTAAATATGGATTCAAAACCGAGAACAATGTGTGCATCGTAGGATCGTCAGAGCATATAGCGAATGACTTCAACACCATGTTCATGATTCCACAAGAGGGAGATATTACCATCAGGATTGCTGTGGGAGGAAAAACCATTACAGGAACAGTAAAGGCACACTGGAAGCCTGGCACGACCAAGACCTATAGCTTTTATCGCAAGACTGGAAAAAGCGACTATCACTTCACAGTGAATGGCGGAAAGGTGTTGACCTATGACACAAAGACGCAACCCCAGACGGAAGCTGTGCCCTTTACCGTTACAAGCTACAAAACAGGTGGTACGCCATTGGGATGGACAGTTGAAGGATATGAAGTGTCTACCGATGGCGGTAATCACTGGAATGCTATCAATGCTTCAGAGGCTGACAAAATGATTAAGCTGGATAAAACATCTGGTGCAGGTGCTGCCACTACGTCGGGTGAAAAGGTGATGGCAACCGTGCATTGGGATGTTGTTGACGAAGTGGCTGACAGGAACAAGACGTTACAAAACAGTCCAGTACACGGTTCAAGTTTTAGTCCATTCAACCTGGCTACGAACAATCCTGGGTACGATGTAAAAATGGGTGGAAACACCGCCAACTGCTATATCGTTTCCGCCCCTGGTACATACGCCATTCCATTGGTCTATGGCAACGCCATTAAGAACGGACAACCCAATCCAAGTGCTTACGACACCTCTCGCAAATGCTACAAAGACTATCAGGGAAAAGAGATAGGCTCCCCTTATATCATTGGTGGTACGAAAGCCAAGATTATTTGGCAAGACGGCAATCAGGTAAGCAACAATGTGTCGATACAAAACAATAATCTTGTCTTTACCGTTGATAAAAAGAATATAAAGAATGGTAATGCCGTTGTGGCAGTAACCGACAAAGACGGCGTTGTCATGTGGTCGTGGCACCTATGGTTTACGTCTCCAGAAGCATTGAATACTACGACTTTGGAAAAAGGAACAAACATAATAAATGTGGTAGCAAAAGAGCCGCTGGGACTTGCATACGTTAAATGGCTGCAAAGCAAGAACAGCAATGGAACGGCAAGAACAGAGGATAGGCACATAAAAATAAAACTCAAGCAGAACGACAACAACGGCCAGACCGCCACGGTAGAGATTATCCAAAAGCCTGTTTACTACAGAGAAATAAATACCACCTCTTATCAATTTGGTAGAAAAGACCCAATGCCTAATATTGATGTGGCTGGATTCAACATTGAACCTGCTGAGACAGATGGCAAACGAATACAAGACTTCATCCAAAATCCTGGTACTTTCTATACGGGAGCGCATCTCTATTCAGAGTTCAACAACGGAGAAACCTATTCGCTTTGGGCAAGCAACACAACCTTGGAGAATCACGATTTGACAAATACAAATAAGTCAATTTACGACCCATGCCCCGCAGGATACAAGGTTTTGCCAGTGGCTTACATTCCTATTTTCACCAATAACGGCAGCTATACCAAAGGAGATTGGGACGCTGGCAGGTGGATACAGAAAAATATGCAGAACTACTATCTATTGTTTGCACCAGCTGGTCGCAATAATCTGACAGGACAGGTAGAGGATGCCGGAAAGCGTGGACTCTATTGGGCAGCCTGCGTAAGTAAAAAAGCGAACTTAAGCGGTTTGGTGTTCTCGCCATCATCGCCCTCTACCAAAGACATCTCCAATGTGCTTGGAGCTGGTTTCGCATTTAACAGCAGTTGTGGTATATTGCCTATTGCGGAGTAGTTATAAAGGGACAAGTGGAAATATAAGCACCACTTGATGATAAACACCTTCAAAAAAAAGGGAACAAACTCAATGTGATGTTTGTTCCCTTTTTTTTGAATAACATTTACAACCGCTATCTTACCGAACAAGCCCAAAATACATGGCTATTTTTACAAGCAATGATATATTTTTGTGATTGTAAACAATGGAGAAGAAATCAACAACGAAATCAGCAGAAAACACAAAAACGTGAGTGTAATATAAAGGAAACTAAACAACGTAGACGTTTTTCCGAAAGCGAAAAGAACTGTATCCTCTCTCCTATCCCTCAACAATGGTAAAAGACAACAACGGTGTTTTTCGCATTTTTAGATATTACGAAACGTTTGAACTGGCTGTCTCAACTGAACTTCACGAATTTACTCGGTATGTTCGTGTTGCTCCATTATAGTGTTGGTAACACATGGATGGAAGGATAATTATTACTGAATTTCCTTTACAAAGTGCCTCTCAAAACTCGCGTGTAAATCACCAACGGCAAAGTGGGTCGCAAATACGCGAGTTATGCGCGAGGTTTATAATCGCTTGTTATTGAACATGTTACAAATAAAATCTCTCCTTTTACTCCCTTTTCCCCAATTTTTCTTCGACTAACCCATTGAAATAAGCTAACAATTTGCATGCTTTAATGGGCTTGATACATGCGAATAACACCGCTAATGTATGTTTCCAAGCCCGTAAAGTCAATGTTTCAGCTTCGAGAGACGTTTATTTTGTTAAAATCAGTGCATTTTTGCATCTCGTTTGCCTATTGATTTTTTCTATTTTGAAGATTTTAGATGGCCGTTTTTTGGTAAAAT
>NZ_JRPQ01000076.1 GCF_000762405.1 Hoylesella timonensis S9-PR14
CGAAGACAGAGAAAGTTTACTTTCTATGTTGAGGCGAAGCCAAACTTCTGCAAAGATAGCTATTTATCTTTAATAATTCGTTGGAGCTATTCATAAAATTAGTAAAATATATGTATCTTTGCAAGAAACAAACAACAACAAATGAAAAGGATATTTATTGTCGCAACCACCGTGTTAGCTCTGATGAGCTGTCACGAAAATTTAGAAGATAGATGTGTTCGTGAAGCAAAGGAATACACCGAGAAATACTGTCCCACGCCCGTTGTCAACAGTACCAGAACAGATAGTGTGACCTTTGACAAAGCTACGAAAACATACCAATACTTTTGTTCGTTTGTGGACGAGTTGGATAATCCAGAAATCGTCAAGCGAAACTCGCAAAAGTTACATTCACTTCTGATTAAGGAAATCAAAGATAACACAAGTATCAAGAAGCTGAAAGAAGCAAACTATAATTTTGCCTATATCATTCATTCAAGCAAAAATCCTAACAAGGTGCTTTATCAACAAACCATACGTGTGAAGGATTATCAGTAAACAGCGATGGCAAGCATAGCACAGAAAAAAGATGAGTTTGTTTTCAATAAAAACAAACTCATCTTTTGCATTGGTATCTCTCTAAGAGAATTGCATGATTTAAGCTAAGGTAAAAAGATGATCAGCATCTTTTATTTTACCTTCTTTGAAAAGCCAACCTATTCCTAAGTAAACTTCTTCTGTTCCGATTTTTGCAGCTTTGGCAATTTCTGCTACGCTCATTGCCTTACCAGCTGATGCCAATGTTTGATAAACATCACCAGCACGGAAACCAACACTTTCTGCGTTTACTACCAATGCAGCGTTCTTCACAGAAGTTCTTTTGCATGCTGTAGCTTTCTTTGCTGGAGCTGCCTTCTTAGAAGCTGCTGCTGTCGTTACTTTCTTTTCTGTCATAATCGCTAAGTTATTAATTATTATTAAGCCACATGTGGCTGTTCATTTATAATTTATGATACAAAAGTAGTATTTTTCTTTTAAATATACTAATTTTCAATTAACGAAATAACACATTTGCAGCCTACAACGCATAAAAATCGTCGTTTATTGATGTAAATCAAGTTTTATCTGCAATTCGTCCAACTGCTTATCATCTATACAATTAGGAGCATCCAACATTACATCCCTTCCACTGTTGTTCTTTGGGAAGGCAATACAGTCACGAATACTGTCAAGCCCAGCCATGATGCTCACAAAGCGATCCAAGCCAAATGCTAACCCTGCATGAGGTGGCGCACCATACTTAAAGGCATTGATTAGAAAGCCAAATTGAGCCATGGCTTTTTCTGGAGTGAAGCCTAAGATTTCAAACATTTTTGCTTGTAACTGACCGTCATGGATTCTCAAACTGCCACCTCCCACTTCGATGCCATTGCAAACAAAGTCGTAAGCCTTTGCTCTAACTTTCTCTGGGTGTTCGTCAAGCAGTGGGATATCTTCTGGATTGGGCATGGTAAACGGATGATGTGTTGCCATCAATCGCTGCTCCTCGTCGCTCCACTCGAAGAGTGGGAAATCGACAATCCACAGACATTCAAACTTGTTCTTATCTCGCAAGCCGAGCCGTTCGCCCATCTCAAGTCTCAGCGCACACAACTGAACGCGGGTCTTGTTAGGTTGGTTTCCGCTCAATATCAGCACAAGGTCGCCATCTTTAGCCCCCATCTGCTCTTTCACCGCCAACAGTTGCTCTTGTGTATAAAATTTATCGATGGAACTCTTGATACTTCCGTCCTCATTATATTTAATGTACACCAATCCTTTGGCACCTACCTGTGGACGCTTCACAAACTCTGTCAAGCCATCCAATTGCTTGCGCGTGTAGTTAGCACAACCCGGCACACAAATTCCTCCAATATAAGCTGCCTCGTTGAATACGCTGAAGTCTGCTTTCCCCTTCAGGGTATCCATCAGTTCCACAAACTCCATTCCAAACCGCAAGTCGGGCTTATCGCTTCCAAAGCGTTTCATCGCCTCTGCCCAAGGCATTTGTTGTAATTTAGCAGGCAATTCAACTCCTCGAATTTCCTTGAAAAGATGACGACAAAGGTTTTCAAACAAGCCAATCACATCCTCCTGATCGACAAAGCTCATCTCACAGTCTATTTGTGTAAACTCAGGCTGTCGGTCGGCACGCAAGTCTTCATCTCTGAAACATTTAGCTATCTGGAAGTAACGGTCGAAGCCGCTCACCATTAACAACTGTTTCAAGGTTTGAGGACTTTGTGGCAGTGCATAGAACTGTCCTGGATTCATACGTGAAGGTACCACAAAATCACGTGCACCCTCGGGCGTAGACCCAATCAGCACAGGTGTTTCCACCTCAATGAATTGCTCATTGTCCAAGAAATTACGTATCAAGATAGTCATGCGATGACGCAATTCGAGATTCTTCCGCACCGTAGGGCGACGCAAATCCAAATAGCGATACTTCATACGCAAATCATCGCCACCATCTGTCTCATCCTCTATCTTAAAAGGTGGTGTGAGACTCTCGCTCAAGATCACCAATTGACTCACAAGAATCTCAATGTCTCCTGTGGGCATCTTTTCATTTTTGCTTTGTCGTTCGCTCACCGTGCCTTTGACCTGAATACAGAACTCACGTCCCAGTTTGTTTGCCTGTTCACAGAGCTTTGCATCAGCGGCTTCATTAAAAACCAGTTGTGTTATTCCATAACGGTCGCGCAAATCAACAAAAGTCATTCCGCCCATTTTTCGGGTGCGTTGTACCCATCCCGACAAGGTTACTTCCTTGTTCACATCAGAGAGTCTTAACTCTCCACATGTATTTGTTCTATACATAGTTTGAAAATTATATACATTTTTAAGAACCCCACAATGGGTTCCATTTACAACATTGCAAAATTAAGTAAAATTGCTGAAACAAACAAAGTCTGCAATCACTAATCTGCATTTCAAAGTTTTACGCCAGCTTTGTGCGGTATCATCCAGATTGGAAGTGAAAAGCTCAAGTTTTCAACACCAAACAAGAGTTTTATAAAATGATTGACTATTTTTGCACTTGCTGGTTGACTCTACGCAACTATGGAAAGTGCTTAAAATTGTAGAATATGGGGATATATTATAAATCCTTATTGTGTACCCTTCTCCATTAACCTCTCTGGATCACGGAGAAAATCCATAATATTGACGATATATACACCCTCTTCGTTCATGTAGGTAGGCTGCAGTCCATTCACTATCACGATCCGGCGAAAGCCATCGCGAAGTTTACGCAATGAGGCCAGTTCCTGGTTACGCTTCTCTTCTGTTTCCATCGCATAAGCCGATTGAATATACACTCTTTCATAGCCACGGTTGCAGACGAAATCAACCTCCAACGTTTTCCTCCTGCGTGTACCATCTTCACCCTTTACTTCGGTAAACACTTGTCCGACATCCACTTTCATGCCTACAGCGCGAAGTTCGTTGTAAAGCATATTTTCCATTATGTGTGTAGGCTCAACCTGTCGAAAACCAAGACGGGCATTTCTTAAACCGAGGTCTTCAAAGTAATACTTATAAGGGGAGTCTATGTATTTGCGTCCCTTAATATCATACCGTGTGGCACGTTCAAGCACGAATGCGTCTTCCATATATTCAAGATATAGGCGTATGGTATCTATCGAAATGCTACTATGCTTAACACTTTTGAATGTGTCTGCTATTTTTGGTGGATTGGTCAATCCACCAACACAGGAAGCCATAATATCCACCAGTTCTGCAAGGTCGCTGTCCTGACGCACATCATAGCGTTCTTTAATGTCACGCAAATAGGTATGCTCCATCTGCTGCTCCAGATAGTTAACCTTCTTGTCTATGTCTTGCTCAAGCACTACCTGAGGCAAGCCACCATACAGCATATATTCGCGAATTAGTTCTTGTGAATAGTTTCCGCGAAAATCTGCCACTTCTTTGAAAGTCAGTGGGCGCACGTGTATTTCATCGCCACGACCACGGAATTCTGTAATGACATCCTTCGACAGAAACTTCGCATTCGAGCCTGTCACAAACACGTCAACATTGCTGATGCTAAGAAATGAGTTCAAGACATCTTCAAACTCACTGACCATCTGTACCTCATCCAGCATCACATAATAGTGACCATCTGATGACAGACGGCTGTTTATGTACTGCAGTAGGACATCCGGATCTCTCAAACTTTTATTCAGACGGTTTTCAAGATTTACTCCTATGATATGATCTTCCTTTACCCCATGCTCAAGCAGATAGTTTTTGAAAAGTGTAAATAGCAGATATGACTTACCGCTTCTGCGCATACCTGTTATCACCTTTATTAAACCATTGCCACAACTGTGAATAAGTTGATTCAGATACTTATCTCTGCTTATATCCATATTCTCTACTCTTTGATTTTGTGTAAATACACGTTTTTAACGACCGTAAAAATACATTTTTCTCTTCATTCATACAAGTTTTACAAGAATAATCCTTATTCCTAAAACACATTTTTAACTAAAAGGCTTTCAATATATATGCTTTTGGATAAATAGCTGTCCTTTACCATTGGCAGATTGGTTCAGTAAATTCTTGCCTGTGAAGTAGGGAATTGTGTTTTGACCCACTTTTTGGGTCAAAACAAGTAATGTCAAATAAAATTCTGTGATGATTATCCTAATCGGAAATCGACACGGAATTTTGAGAATATAGATAAAAATATTATTGGTTATTTCACTTTTAAGCGTATAGTAAAATCGCTGTAATGCTCCAAATCGAGAGTTATCAAAATAATCATCTGATTATCAATTTATTTTTTTTAAGATTAGGCATAGAGGCAGGGAAAGATTCTCTGCCTTTTGCTATATTTGTAGTCCAGAACAAAGAAAAATGAATATACGAGAACGCTTCGGCACTTTGTGCTCCAGATTGGAAGTGAAAAACTCAAGTTTTCAACACCAAACAAGAGTTTTATAAAAGGATTGACTAATTTTGCACTTGCTGGTTGACTCTACGTCGTGAAGGCAATAGTTTAATTTTTCTTAATATTTGACCGTTATCATTATTTTATATCTATCTTTGCAGCGAATAGTTGTAAAAGAAAGGATAAACAATGAAAAAATTAATGATGCTTACGTTGATGCTCTTTACCTGTTTCACCATGGCAAATGCTCAACAGAATGCACAAATCAAGTTTGATAAAACAACACAGAATTTCGGTGAGTTCAGTGAGAGTTCACCTGTTCAAACCTGTGTTTTCACCTTTACCAATGTGGGTAATGCTCCTCTGATTATCAATCAGGCTGTAGCAAGCTGCGGCTGCACAGTTCCAGCATATACCAAGACCCCTATTCAACCGGGTAAGAAAGGCGAAATCAAAGTAACCTATAATGGTAAGGGCAAGTTCCCTGGTCATTTTAAGAAAACGATTACTGTTCGCACGAATGGCGATCCAGAAATGACTCGTCTCTACATTGAGGGAGTCATGAAAGAGGCTAAATAGACGAACATAACATTATGAATATGAGGCAATTTGAAGATATCTTTCTTTGAATTGCCTTTTTTATTTTCTCCCAAAAGTGTCCTCTCTCTTTTAAGAAAAAGTGCAAGTTTCAGTTCTCCAAAGTACAGGCAGTATGGTCCCCCGAGATTGAAAACATGGGTTAATGCCGTTATCTACATGGGTTAATGCCGTTATCTACATGGGTTAAGCCGCTTATCTACATGGGTTAAAAGCACTAACCCATTGAGTTATTAACGCAACGAGACCCTGAAACAGCAAGCGTTCTACGAATGAAACGCTGCCGACAGACATGAAGAAATAAAGTGCATACGCTCCATGTTGGAAAGCATGCACTTGATAAGACTGCGTCCGTAAGCGTCGGGCGACCTTTTGTCTTCATTGGTCAAACAGATAACCACGCCTAAATGCTTTCTGCAGCTCGTCGGATGCGGTTGCTCAAATCGAAGAGCGAGCCGCGAAGCTGTTCCAACTCCTCCTCGTTGAAACCGCCCTTACCACCGTTGCCGTCGATACCGTTCAACTTGTGATAGAACCATGAAGAAGATTTGTGAAAATATTTGTTGGCAAAGTCCATCCACGACACAGAGAGGTTGATGTCTGCCAAACGCTGCTTCATATCACTGACCACTACTTGCTTTTTAATAATTGTTTCCATTGTTATTTCCTTTCTTTTAGTTGAAGCTCTATCCCCATGAGGGAGAAGAGCGGTGGTTTTATTGTTAATAGGGTTGTCGGAGCATAGAGTAAAACTTCTCTATGATGATATCCAGTAGTTCAGGATAACCGTTGGGATAAGACCGGTTGTAGTTTCTCATCTGCTCAAGAAGGTCTCTTTCATCATTTGTAACCCTCATTGTTTCCATTTCTTGTTTCATTTCCCGTTGCTTTTTATGAAGACAAGGCAAAGATAATACATTATTTTGTAGTTTACAAGTTTTACTACTTTATTTTATAGTAATTGTACGAAACACGCAAAAAGGTAAAAAACAGCGCATAATAAAAATAAATTTTGTATTTTTGCAAAACGATTGAATATGTTACAAATACAACGTCACAATATAAAAAAGTCACTATTGACATTGATTTCTCTCCTACTGGTAAGTCTGTCTTGGGCTGCCAAAGCGTGGAAAATGCCGCTAACGGTCACTCAACCCGACGGTAGTGTGTTACAAGCCTACCAACATGGAGATGAACATTTTAACTGGTACACTGACAAAGACGGAGTCATACTGATTCGCAAAGCCGACACCTTTTATATTGCGCATATCGACCGATATGGGAAAATATCATCGTCAAACCTTTTGGCGCATGAGAAATCGCAACGACAGGACGCTGAAAAGAGAGCGGTGGCAGCGCAAAACAGAAACCTGTTTTTTGAAAGAGCACAACAACAGATAGAAACTCGTGCCATGCGTCGCGAACCTGTACAAGTGAACAGTACTTTTTTCCCGCATACGGGTTCGCCCAAAGCCATCGTCATTTTGGCTCAATATAAGGATACCCCATTCACACTTACCAATCCTCGCCAATCGTTCCAACAGTTTCTCAATGGCAAAGGACGCCCTACTGACTACGGACACGGTGAGGGTAAAAACGCTTCGAGTGTGCAACAATATTTCAAGGACATGAGCTTTGGTCAATTTACACCACAGTTTGACGTCTATGGTCCTGTGACACTTCCGCACAACCTTGCATATTATGGAGGAACTTCTGCAGATGGCTCTAACGAAGAGTTCGAAGAACTGATTACCGATGCCTGCCGTCTTATGGACGATTCGCTTGACTTTGCAAACTATGATGCCAATAACGACGGCTATGCCGATTTGGTGTATGTTGTCTATTCAGGCTATGGACAGAACATGGGTGCCCCCGACAACACCATGTGGCCCAAAGCAGGAACGATTTACCCCTCCCCCTCCTTTGACGGAAAAAAGATATATAGGGCAGGCATCAGCAACGAACTGATTGGCAACCCTGAATATCCTGAAGAAAAAATGATATCAGGCATCGGACTCTTTTGTCATGAGTTCAGTCACTGTATGGGGCTTCCCGATTTCTATCCTACATTGGCGAGTGCTCGAGGGGACAACCAAGGAATGGAGGCATGGAGCCTCATGGACGATGGTGAATATACCGCCAATGGTTGGTGGCCTACAGCCTATACGGCTTGGGAACGCGAAGCCATGGGCTGGATGAAGATTGAGGATTTGACTACTGCGCAGCAAATTGAATTGAAAACCATTGATAACAAGGGCAAAGCCTATCGCATCTACAATGATAACGATCCGAACAAAAATGATTATTACATTGTTCAGAACATTCAACCCAAACGTTGGAATGCAGGCTTGAAGAGTAATGGACTGTTGGTGTATCATGTAAATTATAAGGCTTCTGAATTTATATTATCATCAAACAGCGTGAACAATGTGGAAGGCAAGCCCCGCATGACCGTAATTCCTGCTGATGGACTGCTTTACAGCTCGTACAATGAGGACAGAACTAAATACAAAGAAGAATTAAAAGGCGACCTCTTTCCTGGGACGAAGAATGTAACAGAACTCACAGATGCGAACAATTTGCCCAACTATGCACCATGGACAGGAGGGACGCTTGATAAGCCTATTTATAACATTTCGGAGAGAGATGGCAAGATATATTTTGATTTTCTTCGAAAAGATTTCACCAATGGCATTGAACAAACCACGTACAAAGACCGCCCTCTCGATGAGCGCATCTACACACTGGACGGTCGTTATGTAGGAACCGATGACAGGATATTAGAGAAAGGTATCTATATCAGAAATCACAAGAAGTTTGTCAAACCTTAAAGGCAGGTTCTATAAATTACCACCGCACATAGTCATCAAATGTTTATGAAATACGTTTTGTTATCTTTTGGCTTCTTTTTGGTTCAAAATGTAAGTTCGTTCAGTCG
>NZ_JRPQ01000077.1 GCF_000762405.1 Hoylesella timonensis S9-PR14
GACCTCAAAAATAAGCTCAAAATCTAACAAAGCTAATTTATAGAACCAGCCTAAAGGATGATATTTTACAATGAAAAGCCTCCAAAAGGCAGTATATCTACCATTGGTAACACGCTGTAAAGAAGGATAATAGATGCTGAATTTTCTTTACAAAGTGCCTCTCATAACTCGCGTGAAAACAACCAACGGCAAAGTTGGTCGCAAATACGCGAAAAATGAGCGAGGTTCATAATTCGTTGTAGTTAAGGGTGTTATGTTTGTCCCGCCTCTTTTCATTCCTATTTTTACCCTTTCTTAACGGCTAACCCATTGAGTTAAGCTTGTTATTTGCATGCTTTAATGCTGCTGAAGCATGTGAATAACACCCTTAAAGAGTGTTTCCAAGAGCGTAAGATCAATGTTTTAACTTGAAAAGACGTTTTTTTTGTTCAGATCAGGGTACTTTTGTGGATGGTTTGCCTATTAAAATTTTCTATTTTGAAGATTTTCAATGACCGTTTTTTGGTAAAATAATTGGACAAAAGAGCGGTGTATGTCTTTACAGAAGGTACAACGTTCTTGCATCTCTGAACAAACTATGTTTTTGTCTTTTTTTGTGTTGTTCGTTGTGCAATAGTTGTGCAAATAATAGACCGTCATGAGTGCCTATGCAATGAAATGTAACTTGTTACAAGTCGTATGCTTTGTTTCTTTTGCGAAATTCAGTAGGTGTACAACCTTTGATTTGCTTAAATTGTTGTACCAAGTTACTGTAGTTGTAAAACTCCATCTCTGTGGCGATTTCATTGATGGGTTTGTCTGTTTCATGAATTTTTCGCGCAAACTCTTCTATTCTGTTATAGATGATATAATTATATACCGATCTTCCTGTTACCTTTTTAAATCTCATCTCAAGCAATCTCCTTGATAGCGGCAGCTTTTTAACCAAGTCTGTCACATTCAGGGCTTTATCTAAGTTGCTGTGAATAAATTCCAACGCTTCATTGATGTACATGTCATTGGTTGCAAAGCTGTTGGTTGATGCTCTGTTAATGATGGAGATAGCTTTGATGATTACATCCTGTGGCTGAAAATCTTTTTGCTTCATGAGATTCATGATGAGCTCTGCAGTTTCATAACCACCAGCTTCAATATCTAAATGAATACTTGAGAGAGGCGGATCGGACAGTTCGCAAAGGGTCGTATCATTATCTACTCCTAATACGGCAAGATGTTCTGGGATTTTGATGCTGTTACTTTTACAAATTTCAGTGATTTTATTTCCCTGGTTGTCATCACAGCAAAACACGGCTGTTTGTTGTGGGAGTTGGTTTAACCAATTTAATAATGGGGTAGTGTCATAGTACCAAAGCGTTTCCAATTGTTGATTGGTATACGTATAAAAGTTCTTGCCGTATCCAGCTTCTCTAATGCCTTCGTAGAATCCTTCGCATCGTTCGTCAGACCATACCGTATCTTTGTAACCGTAAAATGCAAAATGCTTGTAGCCTTTTTCTATAAAAAACTGGGCAGCCAATCTTCCTGTATCGTGATAATTGCTGGTGATATTTGGAATGTTATTAAATCTGCGCTTAAAGTCTTGTGCTATTGCAATGATTCCGTTTCTACGGAACAAATCGATATCGTCATCATGGTTGAAGCGTCCGATAATCGCATTTGCATCCCATTTCTTTGCCCATTCAACAACGCCTTTGATGCCATAGGTTTCTTTATACGAGGGGGGCATACGACAAACGACCCATGCTTCTTGGTCTTTTTGTTTGGCATAGGTTAGAATTCCCTGCAGTAAATGGTGGGCGTAGGCTTCTGTAAAATCGGATAGAAAAATAAGACGTACCATATTTAGAATAATATCAAATCATCATTCGTATCATGATAAGGCTGGTTCTATAAATTAGCTTTGTTAGATTTTGTGCTTATTTTTGAGGTCAAAAATGTAAGAGAGTGAAGGAGTGTAGCGAGCTACACGACTGAACGAACTTGCATTTTGAACCAAAAAGAAACCAAAAGATAACAAAACGTATTTTTTTAATTTAAGTGTTATATTACGGTGGTAATTTATAGAACCAGCCGTAATAGATTTCCTTATTTATAGTAGAGTGCTTACATGGATTTGAAAAGAAAGCGGGTATCAAACAAAGTTGATCCCGCTTTTATCTAATGCTGTACGATATATTTAACTCAATAGAGGTAAGTGCTATCGTACTACTTAATGAAAAGACGATTCCATGCTTGACAATGCTCACAATGGGAGGTCATCCTTTCATCTCTAATGACAATTAGTCGAGTTGAGCTAACTTGTTATTAGAGCCTAAAACATTCACAATCTTGTGTGTGTAAAGCTCTGTCATCAAGTCGCGAGCTGGTCCACAGTATTTGCGTGGGTCAAACTCTCCTGGCTTCTCGTTGAACACCTTGCGTACGGCAGCGGTGAAAGCAAGACGAGAGTCAGAGTCGATGTTAATCTTGCAAACGGCACTCTTCGCAGCTTTGCGCAACTGCTCCTCTGGGATACCAACGGCATCAGGCAGTTTTCCGCCATTTTCGTTGATAATCTTCACATACTCCTGTGGTACAGAAGAAGAACCGTGAAGTACGATTGGGAATCCAGGAAGTTTCTCCATAATTTCGTCCAATACGTTGAAAGCCAATGGAGGTGGTACCAACAAGCCTGTCTTCGGGTCACGTGTACACTGCTCTGGCTTAAACTTGTATGCACCGTGTGAGGTACCAATAGAGATAGCCAACGAGTCAACGCCTGTACGACTAACAAAGTCGATAACCTCTTCTGGCTTGGTGTAATGTGATTCTTCTGCAACTACATCATCTTCCACACCAGCCAAAACGCCAAGCTCACCTTCTACGGTTACATCAAACTGATGAGCGTATTCTACGACTTTCTTGGTCAATGCAATGTTCTCCTCATAAGGAAGTGATGAACCATCAATCATCACAGAAGAGAAACCATAGTCAACGCAGCTCTTGCAAGTCTCGAATGAATCACCGTGATCCAAGTGGAGGGCGATTTCAGGATGTTTGCAACCCAATTCTTTAGCGTATTCTACAGCACCTTGTGCCATGTAGCGAAGCAATGTTTGGTTGGCATATTGACGTGCACCCTTAGATACCTGTAAGATAACAGGAGACTTTTGGTCAGAAGAAGCCTTGATAATAGCTTGCAACTGTTCCATGTTATTAAAGTTGAAAGCTGGAATAGCGTAACCGCCTTTGATGGCTCTCTTAAACATCTCACGTGTGTTTACGAGACCTAATGATTTGTAATCTACCATATTTTATTATTTTTATAAAGTTAATTAGCCATAACTTTGATCATTATTGCAAAGTTAACATATTAATTTGTTATACCCAAGTGATACTACATTTTTTTAATGTTTAACTCGTCTTTCACTCTTGATTTAGTCTAAGGCTTCTATTTTGATATTTTCTACATTGCCTGTTACTGGATTTAGAACCAAATGCGTGGCGAATTTCTTCCCCCACAGTCTTCCGCTAATGTTCTCTATGCGACCGAATTGTGCAGCGTAGGTTTCGAAAGATGACAAAGGTTGTTCCTCTTTCGACAGTGTGATATTGATTTTTCCTGGCAAGTTTACATTGATACCCACATTGTTCTTGTCTTTTTTTGCGTTCTCATCGGGCAGCGAAAGTACGGGGATGATTTCTTCATCTTTGATACTTATATAATAAGGTGTACCTCCCAAGTCGTCTTTGTCCACCATTCCCATGTACTTAGAAAAGCGGAACAGCAAATCGTGTTCGGTTCCTTTGACAGGGACATAGTCCACAATAGTTTCGAGAGTGTCGGTAATTGTGGTGCCTTGGAAAAACTGCAACATAGCTTTTTCTTGCGTGTTGAGGTTGTCCAGCATGATTCTTAGCTGTTCGCCATCTTTGGGCATGAAGTCTGCCTCGCCCCTTGATAGTTGATTTTTGCTGTCTCTGATATCATATATCTCCTGTGCAATGAGTTCTGCCGTCTTGGCATTGCTGCCAGCAGCCAATATTTCAGCGGTCATGTATTTAGCTGGGTCAATAGCTACTGGTTTGGGTGCTGACTGAAAAGATGTGACTTTCTCCACAGGCATTGGCTCACTGTTCACCGCCATGATGACTCCATTTTGGTCTCTGCTCACGCTGATGATACTATGCTTTTTATCAATCGTTGCAGTAAACTGCTTAGAGGAGTCGGGTACGGCATAGGTGTTCATTTTAGTACCAACAATTTTGTAGGTTGTGGTGGGCGTATCTTTCACAGGTGTTTTGAGGTATCTTTCTGAAAAGCGTGCGTACTTTCCAGGTGTAAATGTTGTTTTCTCTACCAGAACGGCAAAGCGCAAAGCTGTTTTGGGTAGGAAGTAGGTTACGCCTTCTGTAGGAATTTGTGCCCAAAGCGCAGTGATATTCAATGCTAAAAATAAGGTGGATAAAAATGTTTTTTTCATATTTCAAATCATGTTTCATGAGGGATGTGTGTTAAACCTCAATGCAATGCCTGTAATTTCTTGAATGCCTGTGGTATACAGCGAATAATATCGCCAGCAATCATACTTTCTTTTCCCATTTCTTGTGCTGCCAAATCGCCCGCCAATCCGTGAAGATACATACCTACGATGCATGCGTCTGCATGACGGTATCCGCGTGCCAATAGTCCTGTGATGATGCCCGTTAAGACATCTCCACAGCCTGCAGTTGCCATGCCCCCATTGCCTGTTGAGTTAAAGAATACTTTTCCGTTAGGCTGGCACAGTGCGGTGTAATGCCCTTTCAGTAGCACGAAGCCGTGCAACCGTTCTGCCAATTCGCAGGCTTTTGCGAGTCTTTCGTAACTGTCAGCACTTGTATTTCCAACCAGTCGGTCAAACTCTTTGGGATGAGGAGTAAGAATAATGTTCTTAGGCAATTGTTGCATCCATGCTCGATGTGTACCTAACATGTTAAGAGCATCGGCATCAACAACAATGGGACACTGTGCACGCCTTACTTGTGCAATCATGGCGATGGCGGAGTTCTCGTGTTGTCCTAATCCAGGACCTATACCTAAGGCATCAAAATGGTCTGTGTCTACGGGTTCGGTGAAGTATTCTTTTTCAGGATCCACACTCACAATGGCTTCTGGAACTGAAATTTGGAGAATATTAAGAAGATGTTTAGGAATGTGAGTGGTCACTTTTCCCACGCCTACTCGCAGACAAGCTTGAGTGGCGAGTGTTGCAGCACCAGCCATACCGTAGCTACCAGCCACTAATAGTGCATGCCCCATGTCGCCTTTGTGTACAAATTCAGAACGTGTTAGCAACTTCTCAACCACTTCATGCTCTTCCACAATGTTGTATTTGGCATCTATTTGCTGGGTAAAAGCTTCTGAAAGTTGAATGTCTAACACTTTTACTTGCCCAATATAGGGTTGCATGTCCGCCATCATCATGGACAACTTTTTGTGCTGAAGCGTGAGTGTTACATCCGCTTTCACGATATTTGTCCGAACATTAAAAGCATTGTTCTCGGGTAAGAGTCCTGAAGGCATGTCAATGCTTACCACCTTGCAAGGCGACTGGTTGATATATTTTACCAGTGATGCAAAGCCACCTGTGAGTGGTTTGTTAAGTCCTGCTCCAAACAATCCGTCAATGACAACGGTGTTAGCTTCCAAAGTAGGCGGTTCAAAATTGAGCGTAACTTCCGTGAACTTGGTAATTTTAGGGTGATTTTTCAATCGATCTCTATTGACAGCACAATTCTCGGATAGTTTGTTACTAATATTAAACAAATAAACATCAATGGAATATCCGTTCTCTGCCAATATCCGAGCTACAGCCAATGCGTCACCCCCATTGTTTCCAGGACCAGCAAAGACTACCATGGGTGATGTTGTCGTCCAGTTATTCATGATGGCACGGCTCAATGCCTGTGCCGCACGTTCCATCAAATCAATGCTTTTAATGGACTCGTGCGCAATGGTATAATCGTCAAGCTCTTGAATTTGAGCACTTGTTAGTATCTTCATTACTGCAAAAATACAAAATTAATATAAATAGGTGTACTTGGTATTTCCTATTTTTAGTTAATTTCTACAAAAAATGCCCTTTATCATTTTTCTTGTTATGGAAATCCTCATATAGGGAAACCCAGCACAACATTTTTACCGTTTACAATAGGGAGTTAAACAAGAAGAAGGCTCTCTGTTTCCTTATCTCACTGATTTAATAACATAATTGCAACAAAATAAGCCCTTTCATCCATTATTCGGATGTTCAAGTTAGAAGTACAATTTGTTAAAAGTGTTAATTTCATTTTTGCATAATATACTTCATGTTATTGATAATCAGTAGGTATTGAAGTACTAAAACTTCAAGAAAAACACAACTGTCAATGCACAAAAAATAATGGGNAAGAAGANATTCTGACCCGTTTAACACTTTTTGCATTGACTATGGGTAAACAATTAAATTCAAAGCATCGGCAGAAAATTGCCGAACTTCTGCAAGAGGGAAAGAATTTCAGAGAAATTGCTGAAATTCTGAAAGTAGACCGTACCACGATATTGCGTGAAATTAACCGCAATGNTGGGGATAACGGCGTGTACAATCCACAATTAGCCGAGTCTAAAACGAGAAGGCGTAAAAAACTCCAAGCGGTNTCTCCNGGAGCTGTCGCCAGACTTCCTCCCAACGTACGGGCGGAAGTTGAAAAGGTTTGGGCTTTTGAAACTCCAGCTGTCAAACGAAGGCAGTTGATTGTCGATAAGTACATAAAAGAGTACGGTCCAGTAATAGAGCAGAAACTCATTTCTCCAAGAGCAGCCATGTGTGCTCTTGCAAACGAGTTNTATATGAGNAGCAGTGCGATATACTATCTCTTGAAAAGGGAGGGTATCTATCGGGANGCAGCTCATCCTGTCTGTTTGTCTTCATCCATNTATAAAGAATAACCTTTTAATCTACTCATCATGTACTATATCGTAAAAGAAATTTATGTGAGCAAGAAACCCCTTTGGTTGGTTGACCTGCTCTTTCAGATAAATCCATCNTTGTATAGAGAGAAAGGTTCAAAAGAAATGATTGAGACCAAATTCAACATCATACTTTCTCT
>NZ_JRPQ01000078.1 GCF_000762405.1 Hoylesella timonensis S9-PR14
GGATACTCAACCTGTCTTTAATTGGAAGATGTCTGCCCTTGGGACGATNCCTGTATTTCATCTTATGNCTTGTGTGTTTGGCAAGTTCCCCTGTTGTATCATTATGGATGATATTATAAATGGATTGGTGGGACACCTTTATCCCCTCANTCTTGCACAGATAACCTGATATTTGTCGTGGAGACCACTGGTCATTGGTGATATATTCCTTAATCCTCCAGACTAATTCGTCGGAGAGCCTGGCGTTCTTTACCGTTCTCTTTCTGCGCTGCATAGCCATATCGTGCGCCTTTGTCCAAATATACTTTCCCGATGACGTACTGTTGCGTTTGATTTCACGTGAGAGTGTTGACTGACTGATGCCGATGATTGCGGCAATTTCTTTTCTCCCTGTTTTCTTTTGGAGTAAGGCGAAAATTTGCGACCTTTGCTCCGAGGTTAATTGATGATATTTCACAATACAAAGTTAATTAATCTTGGGGAGACAGAGGTCTCCCTTTTTTATTTGTATTGCTGGTTGTTTCTTTTTCCTCGCCGAGCGATGCAGACAACCTCTCGCTACGCTTCGAGAACGTCTGCATCGCTCGGCGAGGCCTACTCTTTTATTGCACTTCGTTTTGTAACTTGCAGGTGTGCCTGTTTGGCATATCCCCTAAAAAGCAAATGAGATGAACAATAAGAAGTATTTAACGCCATCTATCGTATTGCTTCCTTTGTACATGCCCGGTCCGAATATTGGTTCGCAGAACGATGCAGAGGTGCAAGGCGATGATTATGAAGACGGAATGGTTTGGGATGAAGATTCCCAAAGTTGGAAATGGCCCGATCCCTAAACAGGTTGTTGGCTCAAGCTATGATGCTGTGGTAGGTAGCGGAGGAGACCACTATGTACAGACAGTTAAAAATAATCATTTATTTCTCCATAATAAAAAACATAAACACATCGGATTTTTTACTTCGATTTAATTTTATGACAAAGATGAAGCAGTTTTTACACATAACCGCATCTACAATCTTCATGCTCTTGGTCTTCTGCTTGCCCATGTCGGCTTTTGAATATGTGGACGTGACTCCTTCGAACAGTAAGGTGTCGAAAGTGGACGTGGGAGGAGACAAAGTCAGCAGCATCACGCTGACCGTTACGCTCAAAGACAACGAAGCTCCCAACGGACAGGCGCAATTGCGTTTGGCGACGGATGAAAACAAATTGGTGATGGGTGAAACCACACAGTTGTTGGACAATGTGCTCATACAAAAATCAACAAATCCCAACGTTTGGGAAATCACTTGGAACAACGTCAAGGCAGGCGACTATAAGGTGTATTTCCAACAAACAGATGGCAGCGGACACACCTATTTGCATGCCATTCAGGTGGTGGAATTACCAGAACCGCCGGCTCCGAAATTAACCCTGACAAAAAAGGATGTGACATGCGGATCTCCTGGATATGTAAATGTTGAGTTGGCAGGAGGTGCAAAACCCTTCAGCTATAAAGCAACCATTAAACATCATAGAGGAGGAAGCGACATCAGAACTAAAGAAAATACCTCCGATAGGGGTTGGGTCATCGACAATTTAGAAGATGGCGACAATGTGACTGTTGAGGTGACCGATGTAAAGAGCAGGAAAGTATCTGCTTCCAGCGGTTCTATCAGTTCTGTTTCTCCAGAATTCTATTCAGACGGAACCATGTATTTTGTCAAGCGCACGGGGAAGGACACATTCGACTACTATAAGTCTTTTAAGATATCATGCGATGACGAGAAAGGCTTGAAGGAAGCATTGGATAAGTTGGTCGAAACTGTTAAAATTAAAGGTGCTGATGGAAATTGGTATCCATTGGAATATGCCCCCGCTTATACCACTAAATTTTGGAGCGGATATTGTCGTTATTTCTTTAAAATCCCCTTTGGCAAAGGAAACTTAAAATTCGAAAAGAATCGGAATTATGAAATTAAATTTACGTGGCTTTGTGGGGGAGAAAAAACAGAGTGGTTCCGTATTTGGGACACTACTGTGAGAGATATGTTGTGGCGCGGAGCATGGACGTATGGAACACCGACAGATGATTGTGGATGGAAAGACACATCTTATGAATTGTGTTATAGTTTTGAAGGAAGAAAGTCTTTGGGTGGTCAGCGTGTTTATTATTTTATGGACGAGGAGCATCGCAATGCAAAAATCTATAAGCGAAACGCCGACCACACCTATCCTTCCGAGCCCTTGATGGAGGTCCCCATGTGGACAGAACAATTTGATATCGAAAAAAGATTCACATTCCATTTACCTGGGCCTGGTGTGTACAAGATGGTTTATTCCACAGGTAACCCGCTAACAGATTTTGAACACGAATTTATTTTTAGTGATCCCAAGCCGGATATGGCTTATTATGCGTCAAAACCGCGCTACAGGACATTTCAAAGAAAGAGTTTGGGTATCCACGGCAACACAGCCGGCATCGTTTTCTCTACTATCAACTTGGAAGGTCCTTTCCAAGTGATTGTAAACAGGCCTGATGGCAAGAAGAACTTTATGATCACTGATTTTGGTGACGACCACGAATATCAAAAAACAATCAACTTCCCGCAGACGATAGACTTCACCAAGCCAAACGGCCACTACAATATCGGAGATTTGCCGGCAGGTGATTATGTGTTTACGTTAAAGGACCAATGCGGAAGAACAAGCGACACCCGGATCACAATTGAAGACGACAACTTGATGACTTATAAGCCGAGAAGAGACCATGGGTTTGGCGAGGGAGTCTTGGTTGAATACAGTTGTGATAACCAAAGCAACAAGGTGAATTTTGACTTTGGGACTACTGAGGACAAGGTTTTGTATTCCAGATCAACTTTGCAGTATGGATATGTTACCCAAAAAGTTAAAAGCTCTACTTCCGACGATTGGACTTACAGTACTGACAAACCGAGTGATTTGAAAGACGACGTCTATTTCGGCATCAGTTATTATCCCTATATTTCTAGCGGTGCCGATATATGGTCTCCTGGAGACGAAGAGGTTTATTCGGCAATTGCAAAAGAAAAACGCACATATGCTATTAATGAGGTCATGAACATCCATAAGAATGATGGCACCGCTTCTTGGAAGCCTGTGGATCAGCCTGACCCTTATTGGGCAAAGTCATACAAGTTTGTCTTTAAGCCAAGCGAGGTGAATGCTTTTGATGTGACTGGAGCTTCTTGTGATGTTAATGCGAAGAAAGGTAATATATCTGTCTCCTTACAAAGTGGAAAGACAGTTACCATGCCGGCTACGTATGAACTTTATAAAGCAGATGCAAACGGAAACCCACAAGGATCTGCCATCCAAACTTACACAGTGAATTCTACTGAACAGGCAAATGTGGTATGGAAAGATCTTGTAAAAGGCATCTACGCTGTTAAAATTGTTTATGGATCTGAAGGCAGTTGCAACATGAAAAAGGTTGTTGACCTGACAACGGCTGACCTTCCTCAAGTCATTGTGAAAACTCCTACAGGTTATGAGGTGAAAGATAATGTCTATATAGACATTACTGATGGTATGAAGCCATTGCAAGTTTCTCTCCCCGTTTCAAACCACGTTTACGATGTTGCTTGGTATGATATCACGAACGGAAAGGACGAATTGAAGCAAAAAGGTAATAATATTTACGTTACTTTCACGGAGCCAGGAACATATATTTATGAAATCCGGACTCAGTTTACCGACAACACCTCATGTTCGGGTTCTTCGGGAGGAACAAGACTGGTAAAATTTGTTGTTACTCGCAATGAGCAAAAGAACTACTGGATGGGAAGCACCGATGAGAACAATGGTGACAACTTCAGCGTTGCATCAAACTGGACAGCTAACAAAGTTCCTGCAGAAGGGGAAGACATTGTTTTTGCAACCGAGGAAAACAACAACGGCCACGCAGCGGTGAACGATTGCCGACTGACCGGCACAGAAAGACTGCCGTTGAATTTCACTGCAACAAATCTCGTTAATGAAAGCCAAAAGGCCATGGTTATTCCTCAGGGCTCCGCTTTATATGTAAAAACCTCAACTGTGGGATTTGAACATCAGAAAGATAATAACGGAAAATATGCCCCTGTGCGTCTAAAAATAGAAGCAGGTTCTAATGGCAAGGCAAACGGAACATTTGTCGCACGCTATCAAGGAGTAGAGAAAGACAAGATTTATGCGGAAGTTCAGATGAACGTACTTACCAAGGCAGTAAATGAGACTTGGAAAGATAATCTCACGGGTTCACCGACGTTCGGAAAAACGCTTTATATTAATTCGACGGATCAGTTCTTCGGAATACCGTTTGCGGAAATGTCGGCAGCACAATTCCCGAAGTCAAGGCTCTATGTTTATGATGAGGCGCACAATGCAAAAAAGATGTTTTACCGTAAGTTTAGAAACGTGGCAAAAGGTGAAACGATGCATGCATTCAAGGCATATTCCATTCGTCGTGACGAACCGCGAACAATGCCACTGCGAGGCTACCTCAATTATAACGATGTTACATTGAAACTCACCCGCGAGGCTGCCAAGGTGGAAGGTGCAACTGGCGAAGAGTCGTTCGTTAGATGGGGATTAGGACAGAATTTGTTTGGCAATTCATTTACTGCGCCAATCAAGATCAGTTCGATTACAATGCCAGACGACTTAGAAAAAACGGTTTATCTCTATAATACAGGAAGTGGAAAAGACTGGACTGCTACGCTAAGCAATAAAGATGCAAAAGGTGCTGGCACCTACACGGCTGTTCCAATCGATATAGCAGCAATACTTGACATGAATGAAATTCCTTCTATGCAGGGCTTCCTCCTCAAATATACGAAAGACAAAACCGTTTACAGCACCACTCCTACAGAGGTGAAATTGAGTTATAACAATAATGTCATGACGACAGCATCACTTCCGCAAAGAGCTAAGGCATACGAGATGGCAAATAATCAACCCACAGGATTTGTCAAGCTTGTTCTTCTGGGTGAGAAAGCTGGCGACCAAATGTGGCTTTGCGAATCAGAAAATGCAACAGAAGGATTTGACAATGGCTGGGATGGTAGCAAGCTCGGTGGCGAAATGATGCCGACAGCTATTTATTCTACAACGAAAGATGGCATCTGGCAAGTCAATACAACTAACGATATTACTAAGGCAAACATCACGGTGAGAGTTTCCGAGCCAGGCACATATTGCATCAAGGCAACCAAAAAGGGACTTGAACAATATGAAAATCTTAAATTGGTAGACTGTCAATCAAAGATTATCACTCCTTTTGATGCCGACACGCTCTCTTATTCGTTCGCGACAGATGTCAAGAGTATGAACCAGAACAGATTTGTGTTGATGAATACTTCTGCAACCATGTTTGAGGACATCAAGACAGGCATCGACCTCCAGAGCGAAACATTGACAGGAGATTTCCACATCTATGACCTCGCAGGGGTTCTGGTGAAAGATGTCAGTCTGTCAAATGAAAGAACATTCCGCAAGTTAGGATTGGCACCAGGAGTTTACATCGTCGTTAAGAAAGATAGTATTGACAAGAAGGGCAGAAAGCTGGTCATCACCGATTAAGCTGTAAGAGAAAAAATGGAAAGTATGTAATCTAATCTTCGTCTTTTCCTGCATATAGATAAAAGGCTGCTTCTTCAAGAAAAGTCGCGATATGCAGATAATTGGAATGAATTTATAGACTACTACACGTAGAGCTGAAGAAACAAAAAAGAGCGTTTCTTCAGCTCTTTTGGTTCTTACTATGCGTATTATCAGACAAACTCAGGAAGGGAGTCTATTTTAATATTACAAATATTTTTGTACTTTTCTTTCGCTGTTCGTCATACCTTTGTATCCTAATCCTCTGCGGTAAAACAATTCATGACTCATAAGGGAGAAGTTAAATAGCGAATGTAATAAGCAGAACGGCTCGCATATTTAAGCAAAAGATAAACGCAAGTTTTCGACAAATGCTACAAATGCGTTAAGCTTGATTTGTCTGAACTTGCGTTGTTTACTTAGTTGATAGACGCAACTTTAACAGTGCTGTTTGGATGTCATGATTTTTAATACCATTTCATCGGTTATGTTCATGGCGTCCTTACCGATGCTGGTAAGGTTACGGATGGAGCGATCTACATCCTCGTCAATGATGCCTTCGGCTGAGGTGACATGCTTGTTCTCCATGGATAGCAATGCTGAGAGTACTGCTGTGCTGACGCCAGAGCTGATTTTTAATGAGCAACTGGGTTTCGCTCCATCGCAAATGATACCGGTTAGGTTGGCAATCATGTTTTTAATGGCGTAGCAGATATGCGCATAGTCGCCCCCCATTAAATAGGTGATACCACAACTCGACCCGATGCTTGCAACCACGCAACCACAAAGGGCTGACAACTTGCCGAGGCTTTGCTTGATATAGATAACGGTAAGATGACTTAACGTGAGTGCACGTATCAGTTCTTCTTCAGTATTTTCGTTTTCACTTGCATACACTACAACGGGATTTGTGGCACAGATTCCTTGGTTGCCAGAGCCGCTATTGCTCATTACTGGTATCATAGCGCCACCCATTCGTGCGTCACATGCCGAGGCAGTTTTGGAAATGATGTGTGAGTAAATGCTATTGCCAAAGATACCACGGCTTAGCGGTCGTTCCATAGTCTTGCCCAAACAGTGACCATAATTCCCCTTTAAGGATTGTTCCGCCGCTTCCATGTTGTATTCTTTAGTTTTTAATAGAAAGGTGATTTCTTGTAATGGAGTGGTGGTCGCAAACTCGTAGACCATTCTAAAGTCCAGTTGTATATCATCTCCTTGTGCTTCAGAACTTGAGGAATGCGCTTGTTGAAGTAAGGGACGGTTGTTTTGCTCTAAGTAAATGAATTGGGTGTGACTTCCTGCGATGACGGCTGTGGCATGGTTCTCACCAGCCTCGCAGATAACTTCAATGTAAAGCTTCTCGGTAATGTCATGTTTCAGTTGTATGGAGATTCTATTCTCTTTGACATATTTTTTTCCTTCATCCAGCGTTTCAGGAGTTAGGTCTTTAATCACTTCCAATTGATACTCCGACTTACCAACAATGGCACCCAAGGCAATGGCGATGGGAAGTCCTATCATGCCGGTGCCAGGAATGCCTACTCCCATGGCATTTTTCAAGATATTTGGACTTAGCAGAGCCGTAATCTTCTCGGGTTGGCAACCTAATAATTCTGTTGCCTTCGCCGTGCAGAGTGCCACAGCCATAGGTTCTGTGCATCCAACGGCAGGGACTACTTCTTGCTGAATGAGTTGGATAATTTGTTTTCTGGTGTTTTCTTCGAGCATTTCTTTATAGGGTCTAAAAAGAGATATGTGTTTTGTAGGTAATACGTGTGTGTCGGTTTGGTTAGGAAGAGGATAGACTGTTTTTTGAATGCCCGTCAATGTAGCATTGAAAAACAGTCTATCCTGTCCTATAAAGGTAGAAATCTTAGTCTTGTTTCTGATATTGCTCTAACCCCTTATGCAAGAAATCAAGATAAGCAGAAACGTCTTCCTTATAACTATAAGAGCCAGCTAAAGGTTTCCCGTTGTTGTCAAGAGGAACGTAGAAAGGTTGGGTATTAGCCCCAAACTTATTGCTTTGCAGATAGCTCCACTTGTCTCCAATGGTGCGCAAAGTGCGTTTCTTTCCGTTATCGATAACCTCTATTTGCTCTTTGAGTGGCGTTTTGTCGTCCACGAACAAAGAGATGAGCACATAATCTTTGGTGAGAATTTCGGCTACCGATGGGTCTGTCCACACTGCAGCTTCCATCTTACGGCAGTTGACACAGCCAAATCCAGTGAAATCTACGAAAGCAGGCTTCCCTTGTGCTTTAGCAGCTGCCATGCCTTCTTCGTAGTTGGTATAGGCAGGATGCACCTCTTTTTGATTCAGGTTGAAATCCTGTGTGTTGATAGGTGGTGCAAAAGCACTGACTGCCTTTACGGGTGCGCCCCAAAGTCCTGGCACCATATAAACTGTAAATGCCAAGGAAATCATGCCAAGCATGATACATGCTACCGGCATAGGCTTGTCTTGACCGCCAATCATGTCGCTTTGGAACTTGAGTTTACCAATGAGATAGAGTCCCATCATACCAAAGATGACAATCCATAACGAGAGGAAGACCTCACGATCGAGAATGTGCCAGCCGTACGCCAAATCGGCAACGGAGAGGAATTTGAGCGCAAAAGCCAATTCAATGAATCCCAGTGTTACCTTGATGATATTCATCCAAGAACCCGACTTAGGTGCTTGTTTGAGCCAAGAGGGGAACAGTGCGAACAATGTAAAGGGGAGAGCGAGTGCCAAGGCAAAGCCAAACATGCCAATGGCAGGGCCAATCCAGTTGCCTGAGGTTGCCGTTTGTACCAATAAGAAGCCTACGATAGGAGCTGTACAGGAGAAAGATACCAATACAAGGGTGAATGCCATGAGGAAAATAGATAGCAGACCAGTTGTCGAGGAAGCCTTGCTATCCATCTTGTTTCCCCAAGATTCAGGCAATCGCAGTTCGAACCATCCAAAGAAAGACAACGCAAACACCACTAAAAGGAGGAAGAAGAAAATATTGAAGACAGCACTGGTGGCTAATTCGTTTAGCTTATGTGGGTCGGAAAGTGCGGTGACTATCAATCCTAACGATAGGAAAATTACAATAATGGCTAATCCATAAGTAATGGCATCGCGCATTCCTTTAGCTCTATCCTTATTACGCTTGAGGAAGAAACTAACGGTCATGGGGATGATAGGCCATACGCAAGGAGTGAAAAGAGCCAGCAGTCCACCCGCAAATCCCATGATGAAGAGATACCAAATAGAACTTTTTTTTTCTGAACGGCCATCTTGTGCTTGCAGTTCTTGGATAACAGGTTGCCATAAATCAGTGCCAACGGCAGTCGCAGAAGAGTCTACAGCAGCCTCTTTGACAGAGTCTTGAGGCAGGACTTGTGTGGTGTCCGTAGCAGGAAGAGATGTCTCTTGCTCTTCTGTAGCTACCTTTTTTTCTTCTTGAGAGGTTGCAGCCTTTGCGTCAAATTTAGGTGCTGTCCCTGACTTCTTAAAAGATACTTCTTGTGGAGGCATGCAAGTGGCGTCATTGCAGGCACCGAATTCCAAATAAACATCCAAGTTGTATTTGGGTTTGGTGAATTTCACTTTCTGTACAAACTGCGCATTATTTTCAAAATAACGTAGCTTCATATTAAAGAGGTTATCCATCTTGGAGATTTCATTGCCTCGTGCCATTACTTTTCCCACCTTCTCTACGCCATCCATCTTGTTTACGTGAATAGTGGCTTCGATAGGACCACTTGCGCCTAAGTTGGTAGAATAGACGTGCCATCCTTTGTCAATCTTGAGGCTAAATATAATTTCGCCTTCTGCAGAATTATTCGTTTTAAGTTGAGCCGATGACTGTATGGGATCTACCATCTGCGCATTGGCAAACAATGCAATGAATAACAGCATTGCCAGTGTTAATCTCTTCTTCATTTGATATTCGTTTTATTTTATTATAGGATAGTCATTTATTATTGATGTAGCGTAACGCTTTGTGTCTATACTTCGCTTTTTTATGCAACCATGATGGCACATTTTTCAAGTATTTTGAGTCCAGTCTTTCGTATCTAAAAAGACATTGGTGCAAAAATATATAATTATAGCGAAATAGACAAATGTATATTTGTAAAAAAAAGAAGGTTGGTGTACTCATTTTGAAATTGAAGAAATAAAATATTAAAAATGTGTGAAAATCTTTGTGACTTACAAGATTATATGCTACCTTTGCAAACTGTAAAAAATGCGGCAATAGCTCAGTTGGTAGAGCACAACCTTGCCAAGGTTGGGGTCGCGAGTTCGAGTCTCGTTTGCCGCTCTTTTTTTACACTTTTGGAAAGTTATCATCTTTGTTAGTCATATCTAAGAAAGTGGCTTCTTTCGTTGACAAGCAATAGAAGATGACGATATGAATGATTTGCCGCAATGGTGGAATTGGTAGACACGAGGGACTTAAAATCCCTTGGCCAGTAATGGCTGTGCGGGTTCGAGTCCCGCTCGCGGCACACTTTCAAGAAAAATATTATTACTATTTATTACTATGTGCAAAAATCTCATCTTTACTTTATCTGTATGTGCAGCTTTCGCATTCAGTTCATGTTCAAAAATGGGTCCGCTGTCGGCTAACAATTTTACCGTTACTCCCAACCCATTAGAAACAAAAGGCGGTCAAGTACCAGCTACCATTAATGGAGCGTTCCCTGAAAAATATATGAAGAAAAATGCAGTAGTAACGGTTGTTCCTGAACTAAGATATGGAAATGGACAGGTTGCAAAAGGAGCTGCTACCACGTTCCAGGGAGAAAAAGTATTGGGAAATGACCAGATGATTTCCTATCGCTTAGGGGGTCGTTACACCATGAAGACAGCTTTCGATTTTGTTCCAGCCATGCAACAAAGTGAGATGTACTTAACTTTCATGGCAAAAAGAGGAAATAAGACAGTGAAAATCCCTGCTGTGAAAGTGGCTACTGGTGTCATTGCGACCTCTGAACTGTACAAACAGCTTTTGTTGAGTGATGGTGGATGCTTGGCACCTGATAGTTTTCAGCGGGTGAATGCCAAGAAACAAGAGGCTAATATTAAGTTCTTGGTTAATCAAGCCAATCTGCGAAGAAGTGAATTGAAAAACAACTCTGTGCAAGAGTTCGTTGCCATGCTCAAACGCATCAATGCAGATCGCGAGAAACTGAACATTCGTAATGTGGAAGTTCAGGCTTATGCGTCTCCTGAAGGTGGGTATAGCTTTAATGATAAACTTGCCAACAAACGCCAAAACACATCAGAGACTTACGTGAAGTCTCAACTCAAACAAACGGGAGTTGCCACAGGTATTGACGCGCATTATACGGCTCAAGACTGGGATGGTTTCCAGAAGTTGGTGCAAGCCAGCAATATTCAAGACAAAGATGTTATCTTGCGTGTGCTGTCAATGTATAAAGATCCCGAGCAGAGAGAACAGCAAATTCGCAATATGAGCCAGGCTTTCCGCGAATTGGCAGATGGTATTCTTCCCGAATTGCGTCGTTCACGCTTAATCATCAATTATGAAACAATTGGTAGAAGTGACGATCAAATTAAAGAGCAATATGCGACAGATGCTACGAAGTTGAGTGCCGATGAAATGTTATATTATGCTTCGTTGGTAGACAATCAAGCAGAAAAAGAAGAAATCTATAAGCGCACAGCTTCTTACTATGACAAAGATTATCGTGCTTTCAACAACTTAGCTACGATGGCATTTATGAAAGGCGATGAAATGGGTGCAACACGCTATCTCGAACAGGCATTGCGTATCAACCCACAAGCGTCAGAGGCTTTAGCAAACTTGGGTATTTTGGAGTTACAGAATGGCAACCTGAAAGAGGCAGAGACGGATATTGCGAAGGCATTAGGTGATCAGAACATCAATGTAGCTATCGGTAGTCTCAATTTGGCGAAGGGAAATTACGCTCAAGCAGAAAAAGATTTCGAAGGCATTATCAGCAATAGTGCTGCTTTGGCACAGTTGATGAATAAGAACTATGCCGCTGCTGCCGCAACATTGGACAATGTGAAGAATCCCAATGCCATGACCGATTATTTGCATGCCATTGTAGCAGCTCGTCGAGGCAATAAGTTTGCTGCCGATTCTTATTTGAAAGACGCTCTAAAGAAAAATCCTGCATTGAAAACATACGCTGATCAAGATCTTGAATTGTCTATCTTGAGATAAGACTTATTTTTGCAATGAAGCATATTGCATACCTTATTTTGCTCACGCTGGTTTGTGTGTCGTGTGGAACAGATAGCCACCATTTTAAGCTTGATGGACAGCTTTTGCACATGAACCAGGGTGAGTTTTACGTTTATAGTCCTGATGGTATCATCGATGGCTTGGACACCATTAAGGTTCAAGGCGGACGATTTACTTACGAGATTCCTTGTGAAAAAGAAGGAATCCTATTGATTGTATTCCCTAATTTTTCAGAGCAACCAGTTTTTGCACAGCCTGGTAAGTCGGTCGATGTCAAGGGCGATGCCTCACGACTAAAAGAACTGCAAGTAGATGGAACGAAAGAGAATGAGACGATGTCAAAGTTCCGCAAGAAAATCTCCAATGCTTCGCCACCTGAAATTCTTAAATATGTGGAGGAATATGTACACGATAATCCTCAACTTATCGGTGCTCAATATTTGGTAATGAAGTATTTTTTGAAAACTCCAAAGCCCGATTACGCCAAAGCAAAGCAGTTGGTAGATGTCATGGTGAAACACCAAACCAACAATGTTTCGCTGATAAAATTACAAAAACAGTTGTCAGCTGGTCATATTGTACAAGGTGGCACATTGCCTTCTTTCACAACCATCGATCTAAAAGGGAATACCATTACCTCTTCTGCTCTTAGTCAGAGTCCCCTTGTGGTCATTCATATCTGGGCTTCTTGGAATTATCCAAGCTTAGACATGTTGCGCCAAATACACGATTTGCAAAAGAAGAATGGCGCCAAACTGAAGGTGGTCGGCATTTCCTTAGATGCCAGCAAGAAAGATTGTCGGGATATTTTGCAGAGAGATTCTATCCAGTGGTCTAATGTATGTGATGAACAAATGTTTGAAAGCAAGTTGGCTCATCAATTAGGACTTTCGTCTATTCCAGATAACATACTATTGAAAAACGGACGCGTTGTAGCGCGTGGACTTGACACAGAGGCTCTTGTATCAAAGATAAAGACGCTTCTATAAACCAATTATTATGCTCATTAAAACGTATTGTGCGGCAGTCAATGGATTAGATGTGACAACTGTCACCATTGAAGTTAGCCTTACCAATGGGGTGATGTATCATTTTACAGGTCTTGGCGACGAAGCCGTAAAAGAAGGAAGAAGCCGTATCGCCTCTGCCATGCAATACAACGGCTATAAATTTCCCCATGCAGACATTACGGTAAATATGGCTCCTGCTGACCTTAGAAAAGAGGGTAGTAGTTTCGACCTGCCTTTAGCCATTGCCATCTTAGCAGCCAATGGGAGCATTACGTCCGAAATCTTGGGGCAATATATGATGGTGGGCGAATTGAGTTTGGACGGTACTTTGCAACCAGTGAAAGGGGCATTGCCCATCGCCATACGTGCCAGAAAAGAGAAGTTCAAAGGACTTATCGTTCCTACTGCCAATGTTCGAGAGGCCGCAGTGGTGAATCAACTTGATGTGTATGGTATGGATTCTATGGCTGACGTTATTCAGTTTTTAACAGGCACCAAGACGTTCCAACCGACAGTCATCGATACTCGGGCAGAGTTTTATGAGCATCAGTATAAGTTTGATCTTGATTTTAGTGATGTACGTGGGCAGGAGAATGTGAAGCGTGCATTGGAAGTGGCTGCTGCTGGAGGTCATAATTTGATTATGATTGGCCCTCCTGGCAGTGGAAAGTCAATGATGGCAAAACGATTACCCACGATACTCCCACCGCTCACGCTCTCTGAGAGTTTGGAAACCACACAGATACACAGCGTAGCGGGCAAATTGGGAACAGGAACATCTTTAATTGCCCAGCGACCATTTCGGTCTCCTCACCACACCATTAGCGAAGTGGCACTGGTGGGAGGGGGAAGTACACCGCAACCTGGGGAAATCACCTTGGCGCATAATGGCGTTTTGTTTTGTGACGAATTACCCGAATTTTCGAAAACAACTTTAGAGGTATTGCGCCAACCCTTAGAAGATAGAAAGATTACAATATCGCGCGCCAAATACACCATTGAGTATCCTTGCAATTTCATGTTTATTGCTTCCATGAACCCATGTCCTTGTGGTTATTATGGCGACCCCACACATACTTGCGTCTGCACACCAGGGCAAATACAGCGATACATGAACAAAATCAGTGGACCGTTGCTGGATCGCATCGATATTCAATGCGAAATTACCCCCGTACCTTTTAAGGACATCTCTCGAACAAAGCCGGGAGAGCCGAGTGCAGATATTCGGCAAAGGGTGCTGAAAGCACGTGCCATACAGACAGAGAGATTTCAAAACCACAAGGGTATCTATTGTAATGCCCAGATGACCGAGCGCATGATACATCAATACGCTGAACCCAATCAGGATGGGGTAGAGATGTTGCGAGTTGCTATGGAACGAATGAGCCTGTCAGCTCGTGCTTATAGTCGTATTTTGAAGGTCGCTCGTACCATTGCAGACTTATCAGCGTCTCCAGAAGTATTGACCGAACACTTGGCTGAGGCGATTAGTTATCGCAATTTAGATCGTGGTGATTGGGCGGAAAGATAAGTGTTTTTTTAGATTCGTTTAAGGTAAGTTCTATCAGTTGCCATCTTAAATGATTAACTTTGCAAGCGCATAATATAAACCATTAACTGAATGATACACCAAAATAAAACGACAGAAATATTTCCGTGGATACTGATAATATTGATGTCGTCAGTTACCTTTGTGGGAATTTTGTCAGAGCTTTTGCCTTCGGGAGTATTACAACAGATAATGGCAGATTTGGATATCAACGAAGTAGAAGGCGGTAGGTTGATTGGATTATATGCGCTGTCCTCTGCTATCTTTTGCATTCCGCTTATTTCTTTATCGATGCAGTTTAATCGCAAAAAAGTATTATTATTCTTGCTGATAGGCTTTGCGGTTTGTAACATTTTTTCGGGTTTGGTGCATAACTATTATCTGATATTGGCACTGCGTTTCCTTGGAGGGATCAGTGCAGGAGTCATGTGGCCCATGATTTCAGCTTTTGGTTTACGACTCGTTCCATCTTGTTATCAAGGTAGAGCCGTGGCGGTTATTATGGCAGGCAACACCTTAGGTATTAGTCTTGGAATGCCATTGATGACCTTTATCGGTAACCGATTTGGATGGCGCATTGAGTTCATTATCTTAGGACTCTTGGTGGTTCTCATTGCAGTGTTGTCAATTTTAATGCTTCCTTCAACTCCAGGTGAGAAACTCACATCGACCACTTCGCCTTTTGTCATGCTCAAGAATAAATCTATTGTACTAATTATTCTGCTCACCTTTTTGGGGGTTTGTGCTCATTATGGGGTCTATACCTACATCACTCAATTGGTTGTAGAGGTAGGTATTAAAGGTGGCGTTGAGATGGCATTATTCATTTTTGGTATTGGATCGCTGATTTCTGTTGTTGTTGTCACTAAATATATTGATAAGTATTTGCGTGAACTTTCAGTGCTTACGTTTTCCCTACTTGGTATTGTTATGTTGCTTTTCTTCTTTTTCAGAGGTGTCAATGTAATTACCCAGTTGGGGTTTTTCTTGTGGGGCCTGTTATATGGTCCACTGGTTACATTGTTTCAAGCTGCTGTGGGTAATCAGGTAGAACATGCCAAGGATGTGGCAATGTCGGTGCAGTCGTGCATGTTTAATCTCTCTATTATGATTACAACTTGGATTGCAGGACTGCTATTGATACACTTTGGGACATGCTCTCTATTATGGTATGCAACACTGTTGGTAATACCAGGAATAATCATTTCTATCTTTGCACGTTACACCTTGCGAAAAATTGGACATACTGCAAATTAAGCTTGTACTTTCGTTACGTAAATCGCCACGCTAATAAATGGTATTTTTCTTGACAACAGCCTCTTCAAAACTCGCGTATTTGATACTAACCTTGCAATGCGTCGCAAATATCGCAGTATTTCAAGACTTTTATAAGAAGCTGTTTATCAGCGAGTTGTAATTCTTTCGCATGCTATTAAGCGCTTAACTTGCCTCTCTTCCTATCCAAAATGATTGCTTTTGTACCCTTAACTCTTTGTTCTAACCCTTTTATCTCATGTGAATAGAGTCTTTAAGTGTTGTTTATAGTGCCCTTAACTCAATGCTCTAACATTATTTGGACTTTAATTTTGTCATTTTCACACTTTTGTGTAGTGAGCGTGCCTATCATTTTTTTTCTATTTTGTCTTTTTCTAAACCCTCGTTTTTTGTCATTTATTTTAACAAAACTCAACTTGATTTGGTGCGTTAGTTGGTTTCGAGTGTGCATTAAAGAATAGCAAGTACACACAGGGGAGACGCAACATTGTTTAGTATTTCTTTGTTTCAATCAGTTTCTCAATTATTTTGTTATCTCTTTGATTTGTAGTAATTTTGCACTTAAATATTAAACCCGTTAAACTCATGGAAGAGAAAAAGTTCAAACGCACAACCGTGACGGCCGCCTTGCCGTATGCCAATGGTGGCGTTCACATAGGACACTTGGCAGGAGTGTATGTACCTGCTGATATTTATGTTCGCTATTTGCGACTGAAAAACCAAGACGTTATCTTTATTGGTGGTAGCGACGAGCATGGCGTACCCATCACCATCAGAGCCAAGAAAGAGGGGATTACACCACAAGATGTGGTAGACCGCTATCACTCTATGATTAAAAAGAGTTTCGAGGAATTTGGAATTAGCTTTGATGTCTATTCCCGTACCACCTCGAAGACGCACGAGCAGTTGGCTTCAGACTTTTTTAAGAAACTGCTGGAAGAGGGCAAATTGCAGGAACAAGAGTCTGAACAGTATTATGATGAAGAGGCTCACCAGTTCTTGGCAGACCGTTACATCAAAGGCGAGTGCCCCCACTGTCACTATGATGGAGCATATGGCGACCAGTGTGAGCATTGCGGCACAGCCCTGTCTCCATTAGAATTGATCAATCCCACATCTACCCTCAGTGGCTCAAAACCAGTCATTAAGAAAACTAAAAACTGGTATTTGCCTTTGAACGATTATCAGCAGTGGCTCAAAGAGTGGATACTCCAAGGACATAAAGAGTGGCGCTCCAATGTCTACGGACAATGCAAAAGCTGGTTAGACCTTGACTTGCAGCCTCGCGCCATGACTCGCGACCTCGATTGGGGTATTCCTGTACCAGTAGAAGGTGCAGAGGGAAAAGTGCTATATGTATGGTTCGATGCACCTATTGGCTATATTTCCAATACCAAAGAACTGTGTGAACAGGCACCAGAGCGTTGGGGTTCTTGGGAAAAATGGTGGAAGGATGAAGATACTCGTTTGGTACATTTCATCGGAAAGGATAACATCGTGTTCCATTGTCTTATCTTCCCCACCATGTTGAAAGCACACGGAGGCTATATCTTGCCCGACAACGTGCCAGCCAACGAGTTCCTTAATCTGGAAAACGACAAGATTTCTACCTCTCGCAACTGGGCAGTATGGTTGCACGAGTACTTGGTAGACCTGCCTGGGAAGCAGGACGTGTTGCGCTATGTGTTGACAGCCAATGCACCAGAGACCAAGGATAATAATTTTACGTGGAAAGATTTCCAAGAGCACAACAACTCTGAATTGGTAGGCATTTATGGCAATTTTGTAAACAGAGCGTTGCAACTCACCAAAAAATATTTTGAGGGAGTAGTTCCAGCATGTGGTGAATTGTTGGATATCGACAAGCAAACACTCGAAGAGTTCAAAGATGTAAAGCAAAAAGTAGAAACGCTTATGGATGCGTTCAGGTTCAGAGATGCGCAGAAAGAAGCCATGAATCTGGCACGCATAGGAAACAAATATATCACTGAATGTGAGCCTTGGAAGGTTTGGAAAACCGATCCAGAACGGGTAAAGACCATTTTATACGTCTCACTGCAATTGGTTGCCAATCTTGCCATTGCCTTTGAACCCTTCTTGCCCTTCTCTTCCAAGAAACTTCGGCAACTCATCAACATGGACACCTGTGATTGGAGTCAGTTGGGAAGTACCGACTTGTTGAAAGCTAACCATCATTTGGCAGAGCCAGAGTTGCTGTTTGAAAAGATTGAAGACGAGACTATTGAGATTCAACTCAAAAAGTTAGAAGAAACGAAGAAAGCCAACGAGGCTGCTAACTATGTGGCAAAGCCCATCAAGCCGGCCATTGACTTTTCTGATTTCGAGAAACTTGATATCCGAGTTGGGCACATCAAGTATTGCGAGCGAGTGAAGAAGGCAAACAAATTATTGAAGTTCACCATTGATGACGGCACAGGTACCGATCGCACCATTGTGAGTGGTATTGCAAAATTCTATGACCCCGAGGCACTCATTGGCAAAGATGTGTGCTTTATAGCTAATTTAGCACCTCGCAAGTTAATGGGCATTGAGAGCCAAGGCATGATATTGTCTGCCGAAGACTTCGATGGTTCTTTGAGCGTAACCACCATTGAGCATCCTGTAAAGCCTGGTAGTCAGGTGATGTAAAATAGCTATTGATACAAAAAAATCATGATTTTAAGCAACAAACACTTATTGAGTTTCTTCTTTTTGTTCATGGGTTTGTCTCTTCAGGCTCACCCATGGCTCTATCCGTCATTAAAGGTTGATACCACTAAGACAGAAAAGAAGATACCTCGTGATACCACCAGCACGGCAAAAGATTCGGTGGATGTAAAGAAAAAGGTAAAGAAAAAGAATGAGTATGCTGACCTACTTAAAAAGGGAGGGACAGAACTCAAAGGACTTTTCACAGTTCGCCATATCGAAGATAAATGGTATTTTGAAGTTCCAGATAGTCTTTTAGGTCGATATTTCTTGGCGGTGACACGCCTTACTGCTACTCCCCAAAACTTTGGAAAGTATGCAGGAGAAATGATGAACGAGGCAACGGTCTACTTTGAAAAACGAGATGAGAAAACCATGTTGCTACGTGTATATGTGTTATCACAGTTGGCTGATGAGAAGGACAATATCTCTCGAACACTCAAGGCATCAACAGTAGATCCTATTGTGGCATCGTTTAAGATTATCGGACCCAACAAAGATTCAAAGCGTAGCTTGATAGAGGTTACCAAACTCTTTAAGTCTGAAAACAAAGTTATGTCGTTTGCCGAGTTCTTTAGCAAGCGGTTGAAGTTGGGAGGATTGCAGAGTGATCGAACATTTATTGACACATTAAAAGTTTATCCTATTAACATCGAGATTGCAACGACTCGGACTTACAGTTCGTCGGGACAGAACATGGCTGCCGCACAAACGGGTGCGGTGACCTTAGGACTTAACACCAGTTTTGTCATGTTGCCTAAGATACCCATGCGTAAACGCCTTTGGGACGAGCGTGTGGGGTACTTTACAGACCGTGTGACGTATTTTAACGATAATCAGCATAAGACCGACCGTGAACAATTCATAGGAAGATTTCGTTTGGTGCCAAAAGATGTGCAGCGATATCGTCGGGGAGAGTTGGTGGAACCTGTTAAACCCATCATCTTCTATATAGACCCTGCCACACCTAAGAAATGGGTTCCTTATCTCATTAAAGGTGTGAACGATTGGCAAGTAGCTTTTGAGGCGGCTGGATTTAAGAAGGCTATTATCGGTAAGGAATGGCCCAAAGACAGACCAGACATGAGTGTGGACGATGCGCGCTATAATGTAATTCGTTATTTGCCTGCGGAAATAGAAAATGCGTATGGTCCCCATGTCGTCGATCCTCGGAGTGGTGAAACCATTGAGAGCCACATCTGCTGGTATCATAATGTGATGAATTTGCTCACCAAATGGTACATGACACAGTGTGGTCCGCTTGATAAGCGAGCTCAGAAAATGCCCTTTGACGATAAACTAATGGGCGAGCTGATCCGTTTTGTATCATCTCACGAGGTAGGACACACGCTCGGCTTGCGCCATAACATGGGAGCCAGCCATGCCACACCAGTAGAAAAGTTGCGTGACAAAGCATGGGTAGAGAAGCATGGACACACCGTTTCTATTATGGACTATGCCCGATTCAACTATGTGGCGCAACCTCAAGACGGCATTTCGTCAAAAGGTCTTTTCCCACGCATCAATGATTATGACAAGTGGGCGATTAAATGGGGCTATCAATATCGCCCAGAATTTAAGGATGAATTTGCAGAACGCAAAGCCTTACGTGCAGAAACAACCAAAGTATTGAAAAATAATCCTCGCCTTTGGTTCAGTGGGGAGGGGCGTGATGAAGACCCCCGTTCACAGACAGAGGACTTGGGTGATAACAATGTGAAGGCGTCTGATTATGGTATCCTTAACTTGCAGCGTGTCATGACGAACCTGCCAAAGTGGACCAAACAGCCAGATAGTCAATTTGACAATCTCACAGAGATGCACGAAAGCGTACGTGATCAGTTCCGTAGGTACATCAATCATGTGCTAAAGAATGTAGGCGGACGCTATCTTAACAACCTGCCAGGTTCTAAACCCTATGAAGTAGCACCTGCAGAGCGTCAGAAAGAAGCAGTAGATTTCTTGGCTCGTCAGTTGTTTGATGCACCATTATGGTTGTATCCCGACAATATCACAAGTATCACAGGTGACAATGCAGTTGCTCGTATCTCGAGTGATCAAAATCGTGTGCTGAATTCTTTGCTCTCGTTAGACGTATTGACTAAAATTTATAACGATTCTTTCGATCGCTCTTCAGCGTACCAATTGCCCGATTATCTTGACGATGTTTATCGTGCAGTGTGGAAACCATTAACGGCAGAGCAGAATATAAAGAACACCACTCGACGCACTTTGGAGCGTAGTTTTGTGCAATGTATCGACCAACTGCTTAACCCGAGTGAAAAACCACAGCGGGCATCCAGTCTTTCTCAAATGTTTGCGACGGGTTCAGGAGGCAATTCTTCTTCGCTGACAAGTGATGCGTTGCTGTATGTACAAATGCTTTTGGATAAAGTAGAGACGTATTGTCAAGCACAACAGGCGCAAAGTAGAGGCGTGAATGCCATGCACTACAAAGACTTGTTACGACAAATCAAACGGGTTAAAGATAAGCAGACCTCGGTGAAATAAAAAGATAAAATAAAGCGTCTCAATGATAAGATACTGCCTTATCTTATCATGAAGAGAGGCTTTATCATGGACAATTTCAAAAAAAACAGCCATTTTATCGGACGTGAAAGGATTCCTCTCAACGATAAAATGGCTATTTTTTTATTCTAATCTTTTGGTGGTAACTATCAAATTGTATGGAGCTGTTCTCGATGAAACGGGGGAATATGCCATTATTTATTAGTTCTTTGGGGGTACCAACCTGTAGCTGATGAGCGTCATCAATGAGCCATATCTTATCTGCAACTTGGATAGCTAACTCAATATCGTGAATAGACAAGAAGATACATTTATCCTCTTTGTGTGCCAGTCGTGCAAGCAACTGTAGCGTTTCGGCTTTGCTTTGAAAATCTAAGAAGGCTGTTGGCTCGTCCAAGATGATGACGGACGTCTGTTGTGCCAATGCTTTTGCTATAAAAACTTTTTGCTTCTCTCCGTCGCTTAGCGTTTGTATCTTCCTATGAGAGAGAGGGGTGATGCCAACAAGTGCGATGGAGGATTGTATAATTTCATCGTCCATCTTACTCAATCCTCCCCAAAATCCCGTGTACGGTGAGCGACCTAAGCCCACTAATTCGTAGACGGTAATGTTTTTAAGATCGAGTTTTTCGGTCAGTACCACACTTACTTTTTGTGCCAACTCTTGATGATTCCATTGTTGAAGTGGTTTGCCTGCCATCTTTATCGTACCCTTTAACGGTGGTTGAAAGCCCGCAAGTGTGCGCAACAGAGTTGATTTTCCTGAGCCGTTTGCTCCTAATAGGCAGGTGAACTGTCCACTATACAGTGAGGCTGTGATAGGAGATACCACAGCGTGGTTACCGTATCCAATTATTAAATCAATGAGTTTTATCGTTTGCATCGTGTCGCAAAGATAAGCATTTAAGCAAAATATCTCCCTTCAACGCTCCTTTTTTATTCTAAAAATGTGTCTCTTTTTTAGATGATAGCGATGTTAAAAAAAATACGCTGTAACTCTTCTCGAGCTACAGCGTATAAGTATGTTTAACTAAAAAACTTTTCTTAGTAAATGAAAACCTCACGGCCTCCATTGTTACCTGTTAAACAATCTGTTTAATTTACCTTAAACCTAATAACTAAAAACCTAAATCTATTACTACTAACCTAAACAATCTATTAACCTTTTGGTGTTGCAAAGGTATGTACTTTTGCGGTTCGTTCCAAATATGTCATGCTGTTTCCTTGTAAAAATGGCGCTTTCTTGACTTATATCAACAAATTGTGTTCGCACACAATATTGTTTTTCTTCATCAATAGAATAGTGGTGATGTTTCTATATGCGGTCATATTGCTGAACGAATGGCTTAAAAAGCACTAATTTCTTGTTGGATTTTGTAAATTGATGTATCTTTACCCCTATAATAAAGCAGTGATATGCGGATATTGATAGTGAACACAAGTGAGAAAACGGGCGGAGCAGCACTGGCTTCTAATCGTTTAATGGAGGCTTTGAACAAGGCTGGATGCAAGGCAAAAATGTTGGTGAAGGATAAAGAGACCAACCAACTTTCTGTAGTAGCATTGCCTCGTCAGTGGCTTAAGCGGTGGCATTTCCTGTGGGAACGATGGTGCATCTTTTGCCATTTGCATTTTAATAAGCGGTATTTGTTCGCTATTGATATTGCCAATGTCGGAACAGACATCACCCAACTGCGTGAATTTCAAGAGGCAGACATCATTCATTTGGGGTGGATCAACCAAGGGATGTTGTCCCTTCGTAATATCCAAAAGATAGTGGAAAGCGGCAAACCCGTGGTGTGGACACTGCATGATATTTGGCCTGCAACAGGCATTTGCCACCTTAGTCTTTCATGTACGCATTTTAAGAAAGAATGCGGAAACTGCTTTTATCTCCCAGGTGGAGGTTCTAAATCGGATTTATCGCACCGCATTTGGCAACGCAAAAACGCCATTTACCAACAGAGTAACATTCATTTTGTGACGTGTAGTGAGTGGTTGGGACAGCAGGCAAAGGCAAGTGGATTACTATCAAAGCAAGCCCTCTCTATCATTCCTAATCCTATTGATACCCATGTGTTTGCACCAGCAAGTAAACACGAAGCGGCCCAAAGATTAGGATTGCCAACAGACAAACAGCTGATTTTGTTTGCCTCACAGCGCATCACGAACGTTAATAAGGGTATTCAGTATCTTATAGAAGCGTGCCAACTATTTGTTAAGCAGCAACCTGAGCTGAAAAATAGCGTAGGATTGGTGGTCTTGGGCGGTCATGCAGAGGAGATAACGACTCAATTTGATTTACCTACTTATCCACTTGGTTATGTGAATGATACGAAGAAAATCGTGGATGTGTACAATGCAGTAGACTTGTTTGTCCTGCCTTCCCTTTCTGAGAATTTGCCCAATACCATTATGGAAGCGATGGCGTGCGGAGTACCATGTGTAGGTTTTGAGGTAGGGGGCATTCCTGAAATGATTGATCACCGTGAGAATGGTTATGTGGCGCATTATAAAGATGCGCAATCCTTAGCTACTGGCATGGCATGGATATTGGATAAAGGAACTGACTACGAGACATTGAGCAAAAACTGTGTCCATAAAGTAAGGATGGAGTATGCACAACAGCATGTGGCGGAACGATATTTGGCTGTGTATCAGTCCGTATGGAGAAATAAAAAAGAAGAATAGATGATTAAATTTACAATTATCACTTGTACCTATCAAGCGGAGAAAGAAATAGAAAGGACACTAAGAAGTGTATTGGAACAAACATACAAGGATGTTGAACACTTGATAATGGACGGTGCTTCTACGGATGCAACGCTGCAATTGGCGCAAACTTATGCCACCGAGTCGCAAGCGCAAAACAACGGACATCAGGTAATGGTGACTTCAGAGCCTGATAAGGGATTGTATGATGCGATGAACAAAGGACTACGGCATGCTACGGGAGATTATGTGTTGTTTCTGAATGCTGGAGATACCTTTCCGTCTGAAAGCACCTTAACACAGGTGGCAGCATGTGCGGAAGGGGCGAGTGTCTTGCCTGGTGTGTTATATGGCGATACAGATATTGTAGACAAAGAGGGGCGATTTGTGCGCCACCGTCGACTTTCTCCACCTAAGAAGTTGAGTTGGAAATCGTTTATGCAGGGAATGGTGGTGTGTCATCAAGCTTTCTATGCACGCACGGATTTGGCAAAGCAAGTTCCTTATCAATTAAAATATCGTTATTCTGCAGATGTTGACTGGTGTATCAGGGTGATGAAAATGGCACAGAAGCAAGGACTGTCTTTGTGCAATGTCCAGACGGTAGTGGCGAACTATCTGGACGGAGGCATGACCGAGAAAAATCATAAGGCATCTTTGAAAGAGCGTTTTCGTGTCATGGAGTCGCATTATGGCTATCTCCCCACACTCTTCATGCATGGGTGGTTTGCGGTAAGGAGTGTGTTGAAAAAGTAAGAGTATGTGTATTTGAACAAAATATTTGGAGGATTGATGTGATATGAGATACATCAATCCTCCATATAGCTGATAGAAGTTTATAATTCAATAATCATGGTTTGGCGTGGTTCTAACTGTATGTCAGCGGTCAAATCGATAGTTTTTCCTGTCTGTACCTCTACACCTGTTTTGTTTTGCCCAATTACTTCGGCATATCGCTTCACGTCCAACCGGGCTTCTTTCGATGTTCCGTTGAGTACGGTCAGCACAGTTTTACCTTGATGTTGGCGTGCTAAGACGTACACTCCTTGGTGAGGAATGAACTGAATCTGTTTGCCTTGGGTAATCACTTCATTGCCCTGTCGCCAATGCAGCAGCTTGCTGAGCCAGTTGAATATTTCGTTTTGTGCCTTTGACCTGCCTTCTGCCGTGAATGCCGTGTGTGCATCGCCAGGGAAACCACCAGGGAAATCCTGACGTACGTCGCCGTCACTCTTTTCTTTAGTGCCATTCAGCAGCACCTCTGTTCCATAATATAGCTGTGGAATGCGGTTCATGGTGAGCAAGAGGGCTAAGGCTTGCTTCAGTGCGGCTACATCTTGTCCGTGTCCCAAGAAACGGTCGGTGTCGTGATTCTCGATAAACGCCATGACGTCTCTTGGATTTTCGTACAGGTAATCTTCCGCCAGCGAGTTGTAAACCCTGTTCAGTCCGTCCCACCATCCATCGGTTTCTTCATTCTTCGCCTTGTTGATTTTCTCAAAGAAACTAAAATCCATGACACTTCTTAGGTTGCTGTTGATATCCGACAGCTTACTGTCTTTTTGCCAAGCAGCAGTATAAGCGGGTTCTGTGTTCCATGTTTCGCCCACCACATTGAAGTCAGGATACTCCTCGTTGAGCGTCTTCATCCATAGTGCCATGGCTTTGCGGTCGGCATAAGGATAGGTGTCCATCCGGATGCCGTTGATGCCTGCGGTCTCAATCCACCATATACTGTTTTGGATGAGGTACTTGATGACGTGCGGATTGTGTTGGTTCAGGTCGGGCATGGAGGGCACAAACCATCCGTCGACGGTTTCCTTCAGGTCTATTTTCGATGCGTATGGGTCGAACACCGGCGTGAGTTTGTAGCTGGTCTGCAAATACTTGGAGTTGGTTTTTGTGCCATTTGGCATGCCGGTCTTCTCATCACGCCCCGAGCCGGTGCCTTCCTTGAGCCACTCAGGCTCATTCAGCCAATCGTCAGAGGGCAGCTCTTTGAGCCACGGATGTTCAAACCCGCAGTGGTTGAAAATCATGTCCATCACCACTTTGAGCCCCTTTCGGTGGGCTTCGTCAATGAGCTGGCGGTATTCCTCGTTGGTGCCAAAGCGCGGGTCTACCTTATAATAATCTGTCGTGGCATATCCGTGGTAGGTACTAAAGCCGTTGGTGTCGGGCGAATTGTTCTCCAACACGGGTGTGAACCATAGGGCGGTCACCCCCAAATTGGTGAAGTAATCGAGGTGTTTGCGAATGCCCTCCAAGTCGCCCCCATGTCTAAGACTGGGTTTCGTGCGGTCGCAGACATATTTGTTCATGCCTTTTATCTGGTCGTTCTTGGTGTCTCCGTTGGCGAATCGGTCGGGCATGAGCATGTACAGCACATCAGCATTGGTGAATCCCATGCGTTTGTCACCATTCATCTCCCGTTGCTTCAGCTCGTATTTCACCTTTTTTGTTTTCTTACCCTTGGTGAACGACAGCGTGATGGTGCCTGGCTTGGCGTCTTTCAGGTTGAGGTAAGCCAACAAATAATGTGCGTTGGGCATCTGTACCACGCTGTCTATTCGCACGCCAGTGTCACGGGTGGTTACTTGAGTGCCGTGCAAGTCGTTGCCGTACACCATGAGTTGCAAACTCGCATCCTTCATCCCAACAAACCAATTGGTTGGGTCAATGCGGTTTATTTGTATCTGCGCATTCGTTGCGAACGCCTGACACAAAAGAAACATGATAATTATAGATTTCTTCATACGATGTTTATTTGATGGTTTTATGAATAAATGACTGATACGATGTGTTGTGAGGGGTTGTTTAACAACAAATGAAACAAATAAAACGAATCACTACTGTCCACGAAATTCCTTTAACATTTCAAAAAGTAACAAATTGATAG
>NZ_JRPQ01000079.1 GCF_000762405.1 Hoylesella timonensis S9-PR14
TGCCTATTGATTTTTTCTATTTTGAAGATTTTAGATGGCCGTTTTTTGGTAAAATAATAGGACAAAAGCAACGAATGTTTTTACCAAAAATGAGAAGGACGAAATGGTGTAGAGGTTTCACCCAAAAGATGAAATGAAAAATGGCATTGGCAATACCTACCGGTACTGCCAATGCCTTCTTTAACAAACGGACAGGATATGGCGCTTCTCTATCTCTGAAGTTCTATATCCATACCACTAAATTTATTCCCATTCAATCGTCGAAGGGGGTTTTGACGAAATGTCATAGCATACGCGATTTACACCCTTGACCTTATTGATGATTTCGTTAGACACCTTGGCAAGAAACTCGTATGGCAAGTGCGCCCAGTCTGCAGTCATGGCATCGGTGCTGGTAACTGCACGAAGTGCAACAGGATGCTCGTAGGTGCGTTCATCCCCCATCACACCAACACTCCGTATAGTGGAGAGAAGTACTGTCCCTGCTTGCCACACCTTGTCGTAGAGAGGTTGTCCATCCTCACAAATCCATTGATGCAGTGCTTCAATATAAATATCGTCAGCAGCCTGAAGTATGGCTACCTTTTCAGGAGTAATATCGCCCAAAATGCGGACTGCCAAGCCAGGACCGGGGAACGGATGACGTTTAATCAAGTTCTCGGGCATCTCCAATTGTTGCCCTACACGGCGCACCTCGTCCTTGAACAACCATTGAAGTGGTTCGCAAAGTTTCAGCTTCATCTCCTTTGGAAGTCCGCCAACGTTGTGATGACTCTTTATCACCATTCCTGTAATGCTTAGACTTTCTATTCTGTCTGGATAGATAGTACCTTGCGCTAACCATTTAGCGTCTGTAATTTTCTTGGCTTCTGCATTAAACACCTCGACAAAGTCACGACCAATAATCTTACGCTTTTCTTCAGGATCGGTAACGCCTTTCAAGTCTTGAAAAAACTTTTTGCTGGCATCTACACCAATGACATTGAGTCCTAAACCTTCGTATGCCTTCATTACGCGCTTAAACTCATCCTTGCGCAGCATCCCATGATCTACAAAAATACAAGTGAGATTTTTTCCTATCGCCTTGTTTAATAGCGTGGCACAAACGGAAGAATCTACTCCTCCACTTAAGCCTAAAATGACTCGATCGTTACCCAACTGCTGTTTTAGCTCCTTCACTGTGGTTTCCACAAATGAGGCTGGGCTCCATTGTTGTTTACTTCCACAAATATCAACCACAAAGTTTTTCAGCAAAGTGGTACCCTGTGTGGTGTGAAAAACTTCAGGATGAAACTGAACAGCCCACATTGGATACGTATCACTGGCATAGGCTGCATAGTGTACATCAGCAGTACTTGCGATGACATGGCAATCGGAAGGAATTGCAGTAATGGTATCGCCATGACTCATCCATACTTGTGAATGAGGCTCAAAACCTTTGAAAAGTGGATTTTCTGCATCAAAGTCTTTAAGGAGTGCACGCCCATATTCACGCGTCTCTGTGCGTTCTACCTTTCCACCATGAGTATGCGAAATAAATTGTGCACCATAACAAATACCTAAAACTGGATATTTGCCCATGAAATCGGATAAATTGCACTGGAAAGCCTCACGATCATGAACAGAATAAGGTGAGCCACTAAGGATGACACCGATAATAGAGTCATCGTTTTTGGGAAACTTGTTATACGGCAAAATCTCGCAGAAGGTATCCAGTTCGCGTACACGTCGACCTATCAACTGTGTGGTTTGCGAACCAAAATCTAAGATAATAATCTTCTGTTGCATATAGCTATAATTGAAAATGAATAATATCGAATGAATGTATCAAATGAATCAACTTGCTGGACGAGACTGAGATGAAGTCGAGGAAGTATCCCATTGAGACATAAACGCAGCGGCTTGACTTAGTGTCTCAGGTTTGCCGACATCCAATAGTTGCAGGTTTGTATCTATATAAGCTTTTATGGGTATGTGTTTACAAATATCTAAATAAAAATCAATGATACTAAAACTGGAAGGATAATCCTGCATCAGTGGAAACAATGTCGGCGAAAAGTTGTGAATGCCCGCAAAGGCAAACATCTTACAGTGAGCAGGATTGATATTTGAAAATGGTGAGCGCACCTCTCCAGTCTCAATATTGGTCCACCCTACCAATTTTAATGTTTCATCAAAAAGAAGGTAGCGTTTTGTTTTGCGCTCACTCACAAGCAAGGTAGCTGCAGCTTCTTGATTACTTGTATAGAAATGGGATAAATCCACATTGCTCAATATGTCCACATTGTGGATAAGGATTCGCTCCTTCGTAAATAGCTTCTGCGCATACTTGATACCTCCACCCGTGTTAAGAAGTGTCTCTCTTTCTTCACTAATGAGGATGTCTATACCAAAATTATCGTGCGCATGAAGGAAATCGATGATTTGCTGCGAGAAGTGGTGTACGTTGACAATGATACGCTCAAATCCCGCTTTCTTCAATCGTTCGATAACCAATTGAAGCAACGGAACACCACCAACCTGAACCAATGCCTTGGGCATGTGGTCTGTCAGGGGGCGTAATCGAGTGCCTAAACCAGCTGCAAAAATCATGGCTTGCTTCATGACGTGTATTCTTTTTTATTGAACTTGTTATTTTATAAGACTCCTTTCAAGCCGCCGTATCATGCGAATGGGTGTAACATCCTTTATTTAGCAGGCAAGGTTTGATTGATATTTTGTTCTCTATGAATGATTCTTACCTCAATGCCAAACTTGTCATGGATGTGTTCTGCCAAATGTTGTGCCGCATAAACACTTCGATGTTGCCCTCCTGTACAGCCAAACGAGAACATCAAACTCGTGAAACCACGCTCTATGTAACGGCTCACGTGGCGATCTGCCAACTTGTAGATATGGTCTAAAAAAGTAAGTATTTCGCCATCAGACTCCAAGAAACGAATCACAGGTTCGTCCAATCCTGTGAGACATTTATAAGGTTCATAACGCCCCGGATTGTGAGTAGAACGACAATCAAAGACATATCCTCCACCATTGCCACTCGAATCTTCTGGGATTCCTTTATGGAAAGAAAAGCTGTAAACACGTACCACCAAGACTCCCCCACCGTCATATTTAGAAAAGGTAGCAGGACCGTCAACAGGATTGGCATGATAAATATTATGTTGGGCTATTTTATAGCCGTCAGTTCGCTTTGTCTTTGGCTGTTCTACGATAGCAAATTGTGGCAATTCGGTGAGCTGTTTGAGAATGTCCATCATATAAGGATAGTTGGAAACTACTCCATTGAGCTTCAGTAGTTCACGCAAATTCTGTATCGCAGGTGGAATTGAAGATAGGAAATGTTTCTTGCGTTCAAAGTAACCTCGAAAGCCATAAGCGCCCAATACTTGCAAAGTGCGAAATAAAACAAAAAGGCTAAGTCGCTCAACGAAGTGACGACTGGATGGTACTTCAATGTATCGTTTCAGCGAGTTATAGTAAGCAAAGACTAAATCACGACGCAATTTGAATGGATATTTTGCCGAAGCCTGCCACAAAAACGAGGCTAAGTCATAATAGAACGGACCTTTTCTTCCACCTTGATAATCAATAAAATGTGGATTTCCCTGCTCGTCAATCATCACATTGCGTGCTTGGAAGTCTCGATAAAGAAAATATTCGGAAGGTTCTGCTGTTAGATCTTTAGCAAATAAGCGGAAGTTAGCTTCTAATTTCAGTTCATGAAAATCAATTCCTGTAGCCTTTAGAAAGCAATATTTGAAATAATTTAAATCAAACAAAACACTATCTGCATCAAATGTAGGTTGTGGATAGCAATGTTTGAAATCCAAGCCACGGGCACCTTGTATCTGCATTGCAGGCAATGCCTCTAAGGTACGCAGAAGTAATTTTTTCTCTTTTTGTGTATAACGCCCTCCTGCTTCACGGGCATCTTTCAGCAAATCAAACAGAGATGTGGTGCCTAAATCCGTCTGTAAGTAACGAAGTTGATCGTCACCAACAGCTAATATTTTAGGAACAGGCAACAACTGTTTGGAAAAATGATTTGTCAGATAAATAAAGGCGTGGTTCTCATCACGGCTCGTACCTATTACTCCTATCGTCGTCTCTCCTTTAGAATTGGTAAAACGATAATAGCTACGGTTACTCCCAGCACCTTCTATAGGATCTATTTTTATGGGGTTCTCGTGCGCCCACTGTGTATAAAGCTCTATTAATTTCTCCATATCTTCTATAGCCAAGTATCCCTCTTAGGATTCATACAAAACTCTTTGTCAACAAGAAGATTTTGCCATGCAGATACTTGCCTTGTGTAAAGTACTGCAAAAATAATCATTTTTCATCAAATAGCCATCTTGTTCACAAGAAAAAGGTAAAGATAAAAAGAAATCGGATGTCATCTCGACATCCGATATTCTTAAAACAAACTACTTAAAAACTAATCTACTAAAACAAATCAAAAATATCTTTTAAGCATTCTCAGCTATATACATTTTGCTAAGTATTTTGATATATATGTTGCAAAGATATATATATTCTTTGAAATTCAAAAGGATTTGTTCTAAAAAAAATCATTTCAAAAACAAAAAGGGACGATTCCTTAAGAGTCGTCCCTAATATTTATCTCTAAAAAGAGGTTTTGTTTACATCATTCCGCCCATTCCAGGAGCTGCTGGCATTGCTGGCTTTTCCTCTGGTTTGTCTACTATGAGGCATTCTGTTGTTAAGAACATTCCTGCAATAGAGGCTGCATTTTCCAAAGCAACACGTGCCACCTTTGCTGGGTCAACAATTCCTGCTTGGCGTAAATCCTCGTAAGTTTCGGTGCGAGCATTGTAGCCATAATCACCTTTACCTTCACGAACTTTGTCCACAACTACTGCTCCTTCGCCGCCTGCATTTGCAACAATCTGGCGTAAAGGCTCTTCAATTGCACGTTCAACAATTTTGATACCAGTCTGTTCGTCACTATTTACACCCTTCAAGTCTTTCAATGCATCCAGTGCACGGATGTAGGTAGTACCGCCACCTACAACAACACCTTCCTCAATTGCAGCACGGGTAGCACAAAGGGCATCGTCAACACGATCTTTCTTCTCCTTCATTTCTACTTCACTGTTAGCTCCTACATAGAGAACTGCTACACCACCTGACAATTTAGCCAAACGTTCTTGCAACTTTTCTTTATCGTATGAACTTGTTGTGTGCTCTATTTCATTCTTGATTTGACTGATACGAGCTTGAATGTTTTCACTCTGTCCAGCACCGTTTACAATGGTTGTGTTGTCCTTTGTTACTGTCACTTTATCAGCAGAACCTAACATTTCAAGAGTAGCTTGCTCCAATTTCAAGCCTTTCTCCTCGCTGATAACCACACCACCTGTTAAAATAGCGATGTCTTCAAGCATGGCTTTTCTGCGATCACCGAATCCCGGAGCCTTCACAGCACATATTTTCAATGCTGCACGCAAACGGTTTACTACCAATGTTGTCAATGCCTCAGAATCAACATCTTCTGCAATAACGAGCAAAGGACGGCCACTTTCTGCAGCTGGCTGTAAGATAGGAAGGAAATCTTTGATGTTAGAAATCTTTTTGTCGTAAATCAAAATGTATGGATTTTCCATAACACTTTCCATCTTATCCGTGTCTGTTACGAAATAACTGGAAAGATATCCACGGTCGAATTGCATTCCTTCAACAACACCGATATTGGTATCACGGCTCTTACTCTCCTCAATAGTGATGACACCATTCTTGCTTACCTTGCGCATGGCATCAGCCAAAAGCTTTCCAATCTCTGGATCATTGTTAGCAGAAACCGTAGCAACTTGCTCAATCTTGTCGTAATTGTCGCCTACTTGCTCTGCATTAGACTTGATATAATCAACTACTGCATTAACTGCCTTGTCGATTCCTCTTTTCAAATCCATAGGGTTAGCACCAGCAGTAACGTTTTTCAAACCTTCTGAAACAATGGCTTGTGTCAATATTGTTGCGGTGGTGGTACCGTCACCTGCATCGTCACCAGTTTTGGATGCAACGCTCTTTACCAATTGAGCACCTGTATTCTCAAAAGAATCCTCTAACTCAATTTCTTTAGCAACGGTTACTCCATCTTTTGTTATCTGTGGAGCACCAAACTTTTTCTCAATAACAACATTACGTCCTTTAGGACCTAAAGTGATTTTTACAGCGTTAGCCAACTGGTCAACACCCTGTTTAAGCAAATCTCTTGCTTCTACATCAAATTTAATATCTTTAGCCATATCTTTATTTTCTTTGTTAGTATCTAAATTATTTTTATTGAATCAATGCTTCTGTCTTATACGTTCAACTATTTAACAATAGCCAGTACATCACTTTGACGCATCATCAAGTATTTTTCACCCTCATACTCAAGTTCGGTTCCGCTGTACTTTCCATAAAGTACTTCGTCGCCTTCTTTAAGAATCATCTCTTCATCTTTTGTTCCATTCCCAACAGCTACTATCTTTCCATGTAATGGTTTTTCTTTCGCTGTATCAGGAATAATAATTCCACCTACTTTTTCTTCTGCAGGTGCAGGAAGCACCAAAACTCGGTCTGCTAATGGTTTAATGTTCATAATCATTATATTTTAAGTTATTCATAAATTGCATTTTCAGGACTATGATGCCTCATGAGTAGCAATACTTGTTCTGAACCAAACACCCCAAGCTATACGAAAAGTGTGCCAAAAACATAGCTGACAAGTTTGGCAGTGTTATATATGACAGATATGTCAGTCATTCTAAGTTGCTGGTTATATTGAGACAAAATGTCATTGTTCGCTTTTTAGAACACCATAATGCGCCTAAACTTGAAAATAAGAAAAGAAGACATCAGCAACATAAAAATGAATCTCCATTCTTAATCCCATATAACATATTTTACATGGATAGCTTTGAGGCTTTCGTGAAATATTATTATCTTTGCAAAGTCAAATTAGGAATAAAATTCATACTAATATAATTATGAGTAAACAAGTAGAAAAGATTAAAACATTAGTAGAAAAACGGGAACAAGCTCGACTTGGAGGAGGTCTAAAAGCCATTGAGAAGCAGCATGCTCGTGGCAAATATACAGCACGTGAACGCATAGATATGCTCGTTGATGAAGGCTCTTTCGAGGAGTATGATATGTTCAAACTTCATCAATGCCATAACTTTGGAATGGAAAAGAAACAAATCTTGGGAGATGGTGTTGTGACAGGTAGTGCCACCATTGACGGACGTTTAGTTTACGTTTACGCACAAGATTTCACCGTCAACGGTGGTTCTTTATCTCTTACTATGGCTCAAAAGATTTGTAAGATTATGGATTTAGCCATGCAAAATGGTGCACCCATCATTTGCATGAACGACTCTGGAGGTGCTCGAATACAAGAGGGAATCTGTGCATTGGCTGGATATGGAGAAATATTTGAAAGAAATATCTTAGCAAGCGGTGTTGTTCCACAAATTTCTGCCATATTAGGTCCATGCGCTGGAGGTGCTGTTTACTCTCCTGCACTCACTGACTTCATTTTTATGTCAGAAGGAACAAGTTATATGTTCCTCACGGGTCCTAAAGTCGTAAAGACCGTTACGGGTGAGGATATTGATGCAGAACATTTGGGAGGAGCCAGTGTTCATGCTACGAAAAGTGGTGTTACCCACTTTGCAGCAAAGGATGATACAGAAGTCTTGACATTGATTAAAACTCTTCTTAGTTATCTTCCTTCTAACAATACCGAAGAAGCTCCTCGCTTACAGAATGAAGATCCCATCAATAGGACGAGTGATTTGCTGAACGAGATATTACCAGACGATCCGAACCAAGCCTATAATATGTATAAGGTGATAGGCGAAATTACCGACAATGGTGAATTCTTTGAAGTCCAACCCAAGTTCGCAAAGAATCTCATTACAGGATTTGCACGTTTCAATGGACAGAGTGTGGGCATTGTTGCCAACCAGCCACAGGCTTATGCAGGCGTACTCGACACCAATGCAAGCCGCAAGGGTGCTCGTTTTGTTCGTTTTTGTGATGCCTTCAACATTCCAATCGTTTCGTTGGTAGACGTACCCGGATTCTTGCCTGGTACGGGTCAGGAATATAATGCGGTGATTCTTCATGGCGCACAATTACTCTATGCTTATGGCGAAGCGACGGTACCTAAGATTACTATCACACTCCGAAAGAGTTATGGTGGTAGCCACATCGTAATGGGATGCAAGCAATTGCGCTCCGATCTCAACTTTGCATGGCCAACAGCTGAAATCGCTGTGATGGGTGCATCAGGTGCTGTAGCCGTGTTGAGTGCGAAAGAAGCAAAAATGAAGAAAGAAGCTGGCGAGGATGTTCGTGCTTTCTTGGCAGAAAAAGAAGAAGAATACACCAACCTTTTTGCTAATCCTTATCAGGCAGCACAATATGGTTATATTGACGATGTCATTGAACCAAGAAATACAAGATTTAGAATTTGTAGAGGTTTGGCACAGTTAGCACACAAACGTCAGCAGCTTCCAGCCAAGAAACATGGCTGTATGCCAATGTAACCAACCGCTTAACATTCAAATAAAATGGATAAGAATATATATGCAGCCATTGCTATGGCTCTCTATGAGTATCAGGGAAATAATGTGCACGATATTGAGCCTGGAAAGATTACCATTCTACCCAAGCACACTTTATGGAATGCTAAATTTCTCTCTTTCACAGAGAGACCCTAACTAATCACAGTTCATAATCTCTCGTCAATCAACGAGAATGGAAATATAGGATATGAAAACATTTAAATATATCATCGACGGAAAAGAATATCAAGTCGAAATAACCGATGTAGTCGACAACAAAGCGCAGGTAACTGTCAACGGAAAAGACTTTCAAGTAGAAATGGAAGCGCAGCCCGAAGCAGAGAAGAAAACTGTAACTCCACTGCCCCAGTCGGACGAGAAGGTAGAAACAGAGCCTTCTACCACTGGACAGGTTAATACAGAGCAGGCTATCAAAGCTCCACTCCCTGGCGTTATTACAGAAATAAAGGTATCAGTGGGCGATCAAGTGAAAGCTGGAGATACCGTTGTAGTATTGGAAGCCATGAAGATGGCAAATAATATTGAAGCTGAAAAGGATGGAACTGTCACTGCTATTTGCATCAAACAGGGCGAAAGTGTCATGGAAGACACACCCTTGGTGGTCATAGAATAAGCACTCATGACCTTCCTTTTTAAGTTAGACATCTAACAGCTGTGTTGATAGACAGCTGTTAGATGTCTTTTCTTTTGTGATAAATTCTTATTCTAATCATAAAAAATACTGAAAATGAGACGTTAAATTTTCAATTTGAAAATAAACCGACCTTATTTTCATTTATTTTTTGTATCTTTGCATGGAGCATAGCATGTAGCCTGTAGCATCGCACTACAAAGTCTTTCATTCTTAGCTCTGACAATAAACAAGTAAATGCCAAAGAGGACATGACAAAAAAGATTTTATTCATCAATCAAGAGATGATGCCATACGTCCCAGAGACAGAAATGTCCAAGATGGGGCGCGAACTTCCACAAACGATGCAGGAAAGTGGGTACGAGATCAGAACATTTATGCCTAAATGGGGAAACATAAATGAACGGCGCGGCCAGCTACATGAGGTAATCCGCCTTTCTGGAATGAATCTCATCATCGACGAGACCGATCACCCACTACTCATCAAGGTGGCATCCATACCACAAGTAAGAATTCAAGTTTACTTTATTGACAACGAAGACTATTTTACCAAACGCCAAATGACCGTTGACGAATCGGGTGATGAATATCCTGACAACGGAGAACGCGCTATATTCTTTGCACGTGGTGTATTGGAAACAGTCAAAAAATTACGTTGGGTGCCCGATATTATCCATTGTCAAGGCTGGATGGGAGCAGTAGTTCCTTTCTATGTGAAGACTGCTTTCAAGGACGAGCCTTCGTTTGCGAATGCAAAAGTCATCACAGCTTTATTTCAAAACCAGCTTAAGAAGGATTTGGGAACCAATTTCAAACGCTGCGTGGAATACAGAGATGCAAAGGTAGACTTATTGGATGCTTACCACGAAAAGTTTGACTTCTTTGAATTAGGCAAATTAGCCATTGACTATAGCGATGGAATTATTGAGACTGGTAACGATGTCAACAAAGACCTCATACAGTATGCCAAGAGCAAAGACATCCCATTCCTTGACGATCCGGGAAAGGAATATGCAAAGGCATATCAAGATTTTTATGATTTAATTCTCGAGAAATAAAGCTTTTTATAGATTGATAAGTCTTCCGTTAGACCGTTTATATCGTATAAAAGTCCGTACAATAGCATAAACACAAATGAAGAATCAGTTTATCGCAATCATCGCTTTTGCTGCTTTTTTGCTCGCATCATGCGACGACACCACAGATACACTCGGTGGATCACTCACAAACAAGATGGACAAACTGGAGATTTCGACAGATACATTCATGGTATCTACAAGCTCCATTGCTGCCGACTCCGTACTCTCTCGAAATACCATAGGGTATTTAGGTAAAATCAAGGATACCGAAACAGGTGGTTATATCACAGGCAATTATATGACCCAATTTCGAATACCAGAGAACTATGCTTTCCCAAGTGCACAACAAATGACGCATAAGATAAACGACATCATCGTAGCAGACTCTTGTGAAATCCGTCTTTACTACGAAACTTTTTACGGAGACTCTTTGGCTCCAATGAAAGTAACGGCTTATGCGATGAGCAAGCCTATGAATGAAGATCGAAAATACTATTCCAATTTCGACCCTATCAAGCAAGGCTATGTCTCGCCAAATGCGTATCAGGTAGACAAAATCTATACGCTGACGGACGCCAAAGCACAAGCAGGAAAATCCAACAACGGCAATAACAGCAAGTATATTACCATCAAGCTCAACCAACCTTATACTGCGCCAGACGGTAAGGAATATAACAATTTTGGTACGTATGTGCTGCAACAATATTACCAGCATCCTGCGTATTTCAAAAATTCATTTACGTTTGCCCAACATGTAGTGCCAGGTTTTTATCTAAAGAATGCAAGTGGACTTGGCTCAATGGTTTATATCAATTTGAGTCAATTAAACATTTACTTCACTTTCAAGCATAATAATAAGGAACAAGTCGGGAGTGCTTCGTTTTCTGGCACAGAAGAAGTGCTTCAAACTTCCAATATATCTAACGATGCACACACCATTCAAAGTTTAGTAAACAATCATGAACATACGTATTTGAAGTCACCCGCAGGCATCTTTACAGAACTGACTATCCCCGTTGATGAGATTTTGAAAGGTCATGAGAAGGACTCACTGAATGCAGCAAAAATTCATTTAGCCCGACTAAACAATCTCGTGAATAGCAAATATGCATTGGACATTCCTCAAACACTCTTATTAGTCCAAAAGGATAGTCTTTACAGTTTTTTTGAAAACAAGCGCATCGCAGATTATAAAACTTCGTTTTTAGCAACCTATAATCCATCTAATAACGGATACACCTTTCATAATATAGGAAGCGTCATCAAGGAAATGAAGAAAAACAAGATGGCAGGTACACGCTCCAAAGGTTGGAATAAATTGGTGGTGATACCTGTTCAGGCAACATATTACTCGTACAATCAAAACAAAATTCTTACACGAGTAGTGCATGATATGTCACTCACCAGCACACGCTTGTTGGGTGGAAATCAACCACTGAGTTTATCTGTCATTTACTCACACTTTCAATAGATGGCTGACAATTATTTAGAAAGAAAACAAATGGAGTACGAAAAGCATAAAGCGGCTTGGCTCAAGAAGAAAAAGTTGCACTTGCAAAAGCCCAAACAGCTCGTACGAAAAGAGAATCAATAGACAACATGAAAAGGTATTTTACTCTTCAAGGTAAAATACCTTTTTCGTTTCACTTTACTTCAGAGTTAGATATATTTGATTGAAGCAATGAGTTAAGTGTCTTATCCCATGTGAATAACGCCCTTAACTCATGTGAATAACACCATTAACCCATGTAGATAACACCGTTAACCCATGTAGATAAGCGGGTTAAGTCAATGTTCAATTCAGAAACATATTGCTCCAATAAATCTTGTTGTATCAAAACTGTCGTACGAAGGTTACGCACACTCCTCCGATTCGTCTATATTTCTCCCTCTCCCATCCAGTAAAATAGATGAATATAGAAGAAATAATTGAATATCGTCAACGGCATTTAACTTTTCTTGTATTTTATCTTGACTTAGCTACCCTTCATCAATAGGCATTTTAAGGTAAATTCGTGGCATCAATCGAATAAAATATGTAACTTTGCAACAAGAAATATTTTTAACTTAAAAAAATAGACATGGAAACGAAACAGACAATTCTTGTTACGGGTGGAACGGGTTTTATAGGTTCACACACCACCGTGGAGTTACAACAAGCTGGATACAATGTTGTTATTGTCGATAATCTATCAAACTCCAAAATTGAAGTTCTTGATGGCATTGAGAAGATAACTGGAATACGTCCACACTTTGAACAAATTGACTTATGCAATTTTGAGGACACAGAAGCTGTGTTCAAGAAGTATACCGATATTGCAGGTATCATCCATTTCGCAGCATCAAAGGCAGTGGGCGAAAGCGTGGAGAAACCTTTGCTGTATTACAGAAACAACATCACCTCACTACTTAATTTATTGGAGTTGATGCCCAAATATCATGTCAAAGGCATTATCTTCTCAAGTAGTTGTACCGTCTATGGACAGCCAACGGCTGAAAATCTACCTGTTACCGAAGAGGCTCCCATCCAAAAAGCATTGTCTCCATATGGTAATACCAAGCAAATTAACGAAGAAATCATCCAAGATTACATACATAGTGGAGCAAAGTTGAAGAGTATTATCTTGAGATATTTCAACCCTATTGGTGCACATCCATCTGCCAATATCGGAGAACTCCCTAATGGAGTACCCAACAATTTGATACCTTACGTAACGCAAACAGCCATGGGCATTCGCAAAGAACTCACTATCTTTGGAAATGATTATGACACTCCCGATGGAACTTGCATCCGAGATTATATTTATGTCGTAGACTTAGCAAAGGCACATGTGGCTGCTATGAAGCGTGTACTGGAGAAAGAGACAAGTCCTCTCGAGATTTTCAATATCGGTACGGGGCATGGTGAGTCTACATTAGAGATTGTCAAAGGGTTTGAGAAAGCCACAGGTGTAAAACTTAATTGGAAATACGGACCACGCCGAGAGGGCGATATAGAGAAAGTTTGGGGAAACGTAGACAAGGCAAACAAAGTCTTGGAATGGAAGGCGGACACCCCTATCGAGGAAGTTTTAGCCTCTGCATGGAAATGGCAAGAACGCCTGCGTGACGAGGGTGTGATGTAAATCTCCTGCCCTAAGTATAGAAATACACATTAAGAAACGTTAATGTAGGTTAATACTCAAAAGTTCTTAATCGTGCAATTTCGACGACTTAGCTTTTTATCGTACCTTTGCAAGCACTTCCACGAGTTGGGAGTATTAATTCAAACCTATTTAAATAAAACAAAAAATGGCAACAAAAATCAGATTGCAACGCCGCGGTCGTAAGGGTTATGCTTTTTATAGCATCATTATCGCTGACGCAAGAGCACCACGTGATGGTAAATTTACTGAAAAGATTGGAACGTATAATCCTAATACGAATCCAGCAGCTGTAGATTTGAATTTCGACAGAGCGCTCTATTGGTTAGAAGTTGGTGCACAACCAACCGACACTGTTCGTAACATCTTGAAACGTGAAGGCGTTTATTTAATGAAACACTTGCGTGGAGGTGTAAAGAAGGGAGCTTTTGATGAAGCTGCAATGCAAAGCAAATTCGATGCTTGGAAACAAGAAAAAGTGAAAGGCTTACAAGCCTGCGCTGCCAATGAGGCTCAAGCTAAGAAGGATGCAATTGCAAAAGAACTTGAAGAAGAGAAAAAGATTAATGCTGAAATAGCAAAGAAGGTCGCAGAGAAAAAGGCTGCTGCAAAGGCTGAAGAAGAAGCTGCTAAAGCTGCTGAAGAAGGAACTCACGAAACTTCTGAAGAAGCACCAGCTACAGAAACAGAAGAAACTCCTGCTGAAGCATAAGACAAAATTCTTTTATTCTGATACAAAAAAAGTCAATATGGAAGTTTTCATATTGACTTTTTTTGTACCTTTTACGCTGATAAGTGACTACCACTCGGAGGTTATTTGGGAAAGATTGGTTATCTATAACTGCCGTTCATGACAGAAATTCAGACCTCATTAGGTCAACACAAAAAGTGAATGAGATGTTCTACTCAAAGACTTCGTCTATACCAAATTCATCCATATTCGCATCGTCTTGATGACATGGATTGTATCCTTCAGGTAGACCGAAGGACGCATCTGCCCGATAACCAAGCGACTTGTCACGATAAATGCGTTTCATGTAATACGCCCAAATAGGCAATGCCATGGTGGCACCTTGTCCCATGCGCATAGAATCAAAGTGGATATCACGGTCTTCACCTCCTACCCAACATCCACTCACTAACTGAGGCGTGAAACCCATGAACCAAGCATCTGAATTTCGATTGGTAGTACCTGTCTTCGCTCCTATTTCACCATCAATGTGGTATTTGAATCGCAAACGTCCAGCCGTACCACCTTCAACAACAGCCTGTAAAAGAACAAGCATCTTATTGGCACTTTCCTCACTAATGACCTCATTCATGCGTGGTTGAAAAGTTGCAATGACATTCCCTTCATTGTCTTCTATCTTTGAGACGAACATGGGTGCAGTACGGATACCATGGTTTGCAAACGCTGAATAGGCACTCACCATCTCGGCAACAGAGACCTCACATGGTCCTAAACAAAGCGCCATAGATGGATGGATATCAGGATTTTTGATTCCAAAATCGTTCAACATGCCAACAAATTGCTGTGGATTTAATCTGCTCATCAAATAGGCAGAAATCCAGTTATTCGAGTTAGCCAATCCCCATTTCAATGTAACCATCTGTCCATAGCGTCGTCGACTTGCATTCCTTGGTGTCCAAGGTTTACCAGCTACAATGTATGTTCGCTGTACATTTGGGGCTTGGTCACATGGAGAAAAACCGTTTTCCATGGCTAATGAATACAAGAAAGGCTTAATGGTAGAGCCTACTTGGCGTCGTCCACTCATCACCATGTCATACATAAAATGGTTATAGTCAAGTCCACCGACATACGCTTTGACATGCCCCGTTTGCGGTTCCATACTCATGAACCCAGCTCGCAAGAACGATTTGTAGTATCGAATGGAATCCATAGGTGTCATCGTTGTATCTACATCCCCATGAAATGTAAAGATACTCATGTCTACAGGCGTTCTAAATGCTTTTTGAATCTCTGCATCCGTAGCTCCTGAAGCTTTCATGACACGGTATCGCTCACTACCTCTCATTGATCTATTAAGTATCGCTCTTATCTCTTTTTGCGTCAGTACACTGGTAAAAGGCGCATTCGCTTTTTTAGAATTTTCTTTTGTAAAGGCAGGTTGTAAGAACTTCACAACATGATTATATACAGCATCTTCTGCATAACGTTGCATTCTTGAGTCAATCGTTGTAAAGACTTTTAAGCCGTCTGTATAGACATTATATGGTTTACCGTCTTTCTTAAAGTTTTTATTACACCATCCATACAGCGGGTCGGACACCCATGCAATGGAATCGAAGACATACTGATTTTGATTCCATGAAGGATAATCGGAGCGTTGAGGATGTGTTGCCATCATGTATTGACGCAGAAATTCTCTGAAATATGTGGCAGATCCGTCCTTGTGATCGATGCGATGAAAGTCTAATACCAATTTTTCATCGGCATGCTGATGATATTCTGCTTTTGACAAATAGCCCGCTTTTTGCATCTGACTCAACACGACATTCCGCCGTTCCGTGCATCGTTGAGGATATCTCACAGGATTAAAGAGCGAAGGATTCTTGCATAAACCTATCAAAGTTGCCGCCTCATTAATGGTCAAATCTTTGGGTTCTTTATTAAAATAGGTGTTGGATGCAGTTTTGATGCCCACGGCATTGTGTAGAAAGTCAAAATAATTAAGATACAAGGCGATGATTTCTTCCTTGGTATAATTTCGCTCTAACTTCACCGCAATCACCCACTCTATGGGCTTTTGCAAGACTCTTTCCAGCGTACTGTGGGCGGTTTCGGAATATAACTGCTTTGCCAATTGCTGTGTAATGGTAGAGCCACCCCCAGCATTTTCTTGTCTCAGAATACCTCTCTTAATGATAGCGCGCCCCAAAGCAATGAAGTCAATCCCTGAATGTTCATAGAAACGCTCATCTTCTGTGGCTACTAAAGCATGTACCAAGTGTGGAGATATTTTAGAATAGGGTATGACGATTCGATTTTCCTTATTGAAATTCCATGTTCCAAGCACTTTTCCGTCTGCAGAATATACTTGAGTAGCGAACCTACTAATAGGGTTTTGTAAATCTTCTACATCGGGCATATATCCTATCCATCCTTTCCAAATGGCAGTAAATGATAAAACTAACAGGATTGATACAATAATCAATATCTTCCAAAGCACATGAATGAAAACCTTTCTCATAACTTATCGTGAACGTATTCGTATTTTGCAAATAATATAAATGAGTTTTTCCGTGGTGTTCGTCAGTAGAGAGTGCGGACAAAGCACCTAAGTTTCATCATTATATTTACTTGTATCATGAAACATTCTTACTTCATTTTCGGTATGCTTCATTTCAACTTTGTCTTTTCGACTCTGCAAAAGTTTCTTTATTATTTGATGCAAAAATACAATTTTTCTTTGAATAAACTCGTAAAAATAAAAATTAATAACTACCTTAGCAGGCAATTCTAATGAGAACATTAAGTAGGATAAAAAATGCAAAAAAATCATTTTATAACAATAGCCAATCTTAGTAAAGACGATTTGATGTATCTTCTCTCTATGGCAGAGGAATTTGAGAAACATCCAAATCGTGAACTTCTTAAGGGAAAAGTCGTTGCAACGCTGTTCTATGAGCCGTCTACTCGAACGCGTCTTAGCTTTGAAACGGCTGCCAATCGATTAGGTGCAAGAGTCATAGGTTTTTCAGATGCCAAAGCTTCGAGCGTGGCAAAAGGCGAAACTCTCAAAGACACCATCCTAATGGTATCCAATTATGCTGATATTATTGCCATGCGTCATTACATAGAAGGTGCAGCACAATATGCCAGCGAGATAGCCCCTGTTCCCATTATCAATGCAGGCGATGGCGCTCACATGCACCCTTCTCAATGCTTACTTGACGTGTATTCCATTTATAAGACACAGGGAACGCTCGAAAACCTAAATATTTATTTGGTGGGAGATTTGAAATATGGGCGCACAGTACATTCACTTATCATGGCGATGCGCCACTTCAATCCTACTTTTCATTTCATTGCGCCCAAGGAATTGTCGATGCCAATGGAGTATAAGATATATTGCAAGGAACATGGAATTAAATTCCAAGAACACACTGTATTCAATGAAAAAGTCTTAGCCGATGCAGATATCCTCTACATGACTCGTGTGCAGAAGGAACGTTTTTCTGACCTAATGGAATATGAGCGTGTAAAGAATGTTTATATTTTGCGCAATGACATGCTTTGCAACGTTAAAGAGAACATGCGAATCTTGCATCCATTACCTCGTGTCAATGAGATTGCGTACGACGTGGACGATAATCCGCACGCTTATTACATCCAACAAGCAAAAAATGGGCTCTTTGCGCGTGAGGCTATCTTCTGTTATTGTTTAGGCATTACCCTTGAAAATATCAAAAAAGATAAAACCATTATCGAGTAATATCGATGAATTTATAAATCGTGAGAAAATGAACAAAAAAGAACGTTTGGTAGCTGCCATCGAAAATGGAACGGTGATTGACCATATTCCAGCAGATAAAACATACCAAGTTATGAACTTGTTAGAGCTCCAATCTCTTAACACTCCCGTTACGATTGGAAACAATTTCGTATCTAAAAAAGTGGGTAAAAAAGGAATTATCAAGGTTTCCAATAAATTTTTCTCTGACGAAGAAATCAGCAGACTGTCGGTCGTTGCTCCCAAAATAGTGCTCAATATCATTAAAGATTACGAGGTAGTAGAAAAGAAAACGGTAGAAACACCCGATGAACTGCGTGGCATCGTAAAATGTAACAACCCCAAATGTATCACTAACAACGAGCCAATGGAAACGGTGTTTCATTTTGTAGACAAGGAAAACGGACTACTAAAATGCCATTACTGCGATAAAGAACAAGATATCAACAAAGTAGAACTGTGTTAGAAGATACACAATAACGCTCTTCATCACACCCTCTACAAAAGAGATAAACATACAATAAGATTCAAACTATCTAAATTCTAATTTTATTTAATATCAACCCTTAAAACTAAAAAACACATGGAAAAAGATGTGAAAATCTTTGATCTCATTGAGAAAGAACATCAGCGTCAGCTCAAAGGAATGGAGCTTATTGCTTCAGAGAATTTTGTAAGTGACGAAGTAATGCAAGCTATGGGGTCTTATCTGACCAACAAGTATGCTGAAGGATTACCTGCTAAGCGCTATTATGGTGGCTGTCAGGTAGTCGACGAAGTTGAAAACATTGCCATAGATCGGGTAAAGAAACTTTTTGGAGCAGAGTTTGCAAACGTACAACCTCACTCTGGAGCACAGGCAAATGCCGCTGTTTTCCTGGCTGTATTAAATCCCGGTGATACCTTCATGGGATTAAATTTGGATCACGGTGGGCACCTGTCACACGGAAGTAGTGTGAACACCTCAGGTATATTATATCACCCCATTGGTTACAATCTTTCTAAAGAAACTGGACGAGTAGATTATGATGAGATGGAGCAATTGGCACGTGAGCACAAACCCAAACTAATTGTCGGTGGAGGTTCTGCTTACAGTCGCGAATGGGACTACAAGCGTATGCGCCAAATCGCTGACGAAGTAGGTGCCATCTTTATGGTCGACATGGCTCACCCAGCTGGATTGATAGCTGCTGGTTTGTTGGATAATCCCGTAAAATATGCGCATATCGTCACCAGTACCACCCACAAGACCCTTCGTGGACCACGTGGAGGTATTATTTTAATGGGAAAAGACTTTGAAAATCCATGGGGCAAGACCACCAAGAAGGGTCAACTCAAGATGATGTCTCAACTGCTCAACAGCGCTGTGTTCCCAGGAATACAAGGCGGACCGCTTGAACATGTCATTGCAGCTAAGGCAGTTGGCTTTGGTGAGAACTTGAAACCAGAATGGAAAGAATACGCACAACAAGTTAAAAAGAATGCCAGTGTCTTGGCTTCTGCTTTGATAGAGCGTGGATTTACCATTGTCAGCGGTGGTACAGATAATCACTCTATGTTGGTTGACTTACGTCAGAAATACCCAGACCTTACAGGAAAAGTGGCTGAAAATGCCCTCGTTTCTGCCGATATTACAGTGAATAAGAACATGGTTCCATTTGACACACGCTCCGCATTCCAAACCAGCGGTATCCGTTTAGGAACTGCTGCAATGACCACACGTGGCGCCAAAGAGGACATCATGCTACTTGTTGCTGAACTTATTGAGGAGGTGTTGAATGCTCCTGAAGATCAAGCAGTGATTGAAAAAGTAAGAAATAAGGTCAATGAGACCATGAAGAGTTTCCCACTCTTTGCTTACTAACGGTCATAGGTAGCACAATTCCACTACCCTATTCATAGAAATTCTTACCATAGCTGGTGTATGTACTCGCATTATCAGTATATGGTAAGAATTCTTCTTCAAGAAAAAACGCAAAATCATGGACGTTCTACAGTACATCGTCATATTCATCATCATACTTTTGGCATTGGGTTATGCCTGTCGTCGCATCTATATCGCACTGCGCTACAGCAATGACAGATGTTATGGATGCAAGGGCTGTGAACTCCATGACCAGATTCTAAAGAAACAAGCTACCAAACACAAAAAAACTCAATGCTTTCAGAAAAAGTGACATAAATGTTTGGCAGTAACAATAAATTATCTTATCTTTGCACTCGCAAAAATCTAACAATGGTACCTTGGCCGATCGGTTAGGTAACGGTCTGCAAAACCGTGTAGGGCAGTTCGACTCTGCCAGGTACCTCTAAGATGACGAAATCACAGTCTTTTCTTTACAGATAGGATTGTGATTTTTGTTTTATACCCAAGCAGAATCGTTTTCCAAACAAATATTTCTTACCTACTTCTCACTTGACATCTTGAATACCAATGTCTTGAACCAATCTTTCATGACACCGCCAGCTTGGTTTTGAGAATCAGAAACAAATACTAAGACCTGTGAGCCGTCAGCTAATTGAGGACCCAAACACATACCTTCAAAATTGGCAATTTTATGATGAAACAACTTTAAGGTGGTACGCCAGCTGGCTACCAATTGCTTCTGTAAATAAGGACTATCTGCCGTTAGCGAGTCATTGTTATCAATGGCAAATGCTGCCTGTGGCATTACTCGAAATAATTTATTATTGACGAATGCCCCCACCTTTTTAGTTGGTGTGTAAAACTCGCGTTCCATGACCAGCACACTGCCATCATCAAGACCTGTTACCTCTACCACTCCCATTCCATAGAGATAGGCACGCTTGTCTGCCTCGGGTGTCTCCATCTGATAAGCGTACTGATGCAAAGGCGTAAAATCGGCAGAGAAAGATTGTAAGCGCAGTCGATTTTTCACTTGATTGGTAGACGTAGCCTGCTCTCCATCCCCCTTTAGCGTACCTTCATTACAAGTCCAAAACATCTGTGTCTTGGGATTAAAGTTCAAAGATTCAAGCCCATAGTTCCCTCTGGCGCGTTGATAAATTGGCGGAACCAAAATTTTTCTATCACTCAGTTTTCCGTCCAAGGTATATTCCCGAATGGTGTTGTCGGTTTCTCTCGAAATATAAAGCTTTTTCGTCGTCGGTACATACGCAATCGCCTCTAAGTCTCCTGCTTGCTCCCTATCCCCTCGAAAGCCGAGATTTTCTACTCGCAGCACCTCTCCTGTAATGGAGTCAAGACTAATCTTAAAAATGAAAAAGCCGTCATTTGGCGACTTGTCGCTTACCACGGCATACAAGTCGTTGCCTAAATAGGTAATACCACTGTAATTCCCAGCTGGAATTTCTTGTGAGAAACTGCGTTGAGCATTAACACGAACAACATGCAAACTGTCTTGAGCTGCCAATGAGATGCAGATAAGCGAAAAGAGTAAAAAGCACCAAAATTTATTCATAAACGCAAAAGTACTATATTTTTTTGAACCCTACATATTTGTGTGTTGCTTTCTTTCCAAAAAGGTGATACAGAAAATGAAATTTTGTACTTTTTGATATTCGCAAATACTTGATTACAAACATGTTACAACGGTAAAATTAACTCAATGACTTAAGGGCGTTAAGTCATGTAGATAAGGGCATTAAGTCATGTAGATAAGCCCCTTATTATAATGGGTTAATAAAACCACCTCATTGAAGCAAGAAGGAAGTCATCAAATGAAGCACAATAATCAGTATATTTTTGTATTTTTGTAGAGAAAATAAAACTCATTCATCGTGACGTAAGAAAGTGCACGAAAATCTGTAATAGAAAACTGAATAGATTTTCTTATTAGAATATACATTATTTAATTTGCAACAAATATACTTCATTTTATGGATATCACTCAAGCAAAATTTGTCTTGTCTTCACCAAATCTCGGGAAATGTCCCACCGACCAACGAATAGAATACGCATTCATCGGTCGGTCAAACGTGGGTAAATCAAGTTTAATCAACATGTTATGCAATCATCAAGGACTTGCAAAAACATCATCCACTCCGGGAAAGACGCTACTCATCAATCATTTTCTGATCAACAACGATTGGTATTTGGTAGATTTGCCTGGCTACGGTTATGCCAAACGCTCAAAGAAAGTGCAAGAAGAAATACAAAAACTCATCACCACTTATCTATTACATAGAGAACAATTGGTGAATGTTTTTGTACTCATAGATGTCAGACACGAACAGCAAAAGATTGACCGTGAGTTCATTGACTGGCTTGGCTTAAATGAAATTCCATTTACGATTGTTTTCACGAAAGCAGACAAATTAGGCACTGTGAAAGCAAAAATGAACGTCGACAAATGGATGAGCCAACTCAAAGACGTATGGGAAGAGCTGCCTCGTTACTTTATTACGAGTTCTGAAAAGAAGACAGGACGCCAAGAATTGCTCGATTATATCGATGAAATCAATCAATCTTTAAGATAGGAATGGCGACACAAATACCATATTTGGACGTGCAGAACCTGACCAAATCGTTTGGAGATTCGCTGCTGTTCCATCGAATTTCTTTCTCGGTAGCCGAAGGGCAACGCATTGGTTTAATAGCAAAAAATGGTACCGGAAAGTCTACTTTGCTCTCCGTTATTACAGGAAAGGAAGGGAAAGACGAAGGAAGCATTATCTTCAAGAATGATTTGAAGATAGGATTCCTTCAGCAAAAATCTGTTTTTGACCCCACAGAATCTGTCCTTGATGCCTGTTTCAATCATGAGGGAGTACCCGAGAAGGTGTTAAAAGCCAAACAAATTTTGACGCAACTCAGAATAGATGATTTGGAGCAACCCATGGGACAGCTCAGCGGAGGACAACAAAAACGTGTGGCATTGGCAAATGTTTTGATAACCGAACCCGACTTTTTCATCTTGGATGAGCCTACCAATCATTTAGATTTACAGATGGTAGAATGGTTAGAAGGCTATTTATCGCGTGGAAACAAAACGTTGCTCATGGTTACTCACGACCGATTCTTCTTGGATAGGGTATGTAATTGCATTTTGGAGTTAGACCAACAGCAGATATATACCTATCGAGGCAACTACAGTTATTATTTGGAGAAAAGGCAAGAGCGCATGGACCAGATGCGCAGTGAAGTGATGCGAGCCAACAATCTATATCGCACAGAGTTAGAATGGATGCGCCGCATGCCACAAGCCAGAGGACATAAAGCCAAATACAGGGAAGAGGCTTTCTATGAATTAGAACGGAAAGCCAAGCAAAAAGTGGAAGAAAGACAGCTAAGACTCAAAGCAAGTAATGTCTATATCGGTTCTAAAATCTTTGAGTGTCAATATGTGTCGAAGGCCTACGACAACAAGATTATCTTGAAAGATTTTTATTATAACTTCTCAAGATTCGAAAAACTCGGCATCATTGGCAACAATGGAACAGGCAAAACGACCTTCATTAAGATGCTTATGGGGCTTGTAGAACCCGACTCTGGTAAATTCGACATCGGAGAAACTGTCCGCTTTGGTTATTTTTCACAAGAGGGTTTGGCTTTTGATCAACAGCAAAAAGTCATTGATGTGGTGACAGATATTGCTGACCACATTCGTCTTGGAGGCGGAAAAACGATGAGTGCAACGCAATTTCTTCAATATTTCCTCTTCACTCCAGAGCAGCAACACAGCTATGTTTACAAACTGAGTGGAGGCGAATTGAGGAAATTGTACTTGTGTACGGTATTGATGCAAAACCCCAACTTCTTGATACTCGACGAGCCAACAAATGACTTGGACATACCAACTTTGCAAATTTTGGAAGAATATCTTCAGGACTTTCTGGGTTGTGTTATTATCATTAGCCACGACAGGTATTTCATGGACAAAGTGGTAGACCACATATTAGTATTCAAAGGAGAAGGAGAGATACAAGATTTTCCGGGAAATTACACCCAGTTTAGAGAGTGGGACAGCTTACAACCCGCTGACACAAGCAAGGAAGAGAAAAGAGAGAAGACACCTGTCAAGAGCTATCGGAGTGATGAGAAAAAGAAGATGTCTTACAAAGAGAAGCGTGAATTTGAAACTTTGGAAAGCGAAATTGCAAAATTAGAGACAGAAATAAGCAACTTGGAAGCCGAATTATGCAGCGGCAGTTTATCCATTGAAGAGCTTACAGACAAGAGTATTTTGCTGCCCAAGCTAAAGAAAGAACTCGATGATAAGAGTATGCGCTGGCTCGAATTGTCTGAATTGGGATAGGTGATGTCTGTGGATAGCAATCTTGGCATTGATGCAGAAGCCCATTGACGTATAGCAGGTTGTAAAAAATGAGCACAGTATAAGTGGCTTGGGATGTATCAGAACATGTTTGTCTTCGTTTAGTTTCTTATTGAAGAACAAACTTCTTCGCAATGAAAACGGTCTTTATAACCGTCTAAATGCGCTGGGGTTCATGACTTTTTGAGATTTCTCTTGGCGCTTGTCTACTATTCGTGATGATAAGGTTCACCTTTTATAATAGTACAAGCCCTATAAAGTTGTTCCGTGAAAATAAGTCTTACCATTTGATGTGAGAATGTCAAACGCGACAACGACAATTGCTCATCAGCTCGCTCATATACCTCTGGCGCAAATCCATACGGTCCTCCGATGACAAAAACTATTTTACGAGTGGTGCTCTGCTTCTTCTCCAACCATGCTGCCAGTTCAACACTTCTCAATTCTTTCCCATGTTCATCAAGCAGGACAACAGTATCTGAAGGCATTATCTTTTTCAGAATCAACTGTCCTTCGAGCGTTTTTTGCTGGCTCTCAGTCATCTTTTTGTTATTTTTCAGTTCAGGAATCACCGTCACTGTCAATGGCATGTAATGGTTAATCCTACTCACATAGTCTTCTATGCCAGCCACAAAATGTCGATTAACGGTTTTACCAATCAGCAACAATTCTACTTTCATATCCTCTCAAGATTAGTTCTGCTGGTGCAACATCAAGCACCGAAAGCGCTTGATTACAACTATTAAGAGACCTTGCAGTCGTTACTCTTTCGTCGATTGAATAGGTTGATATTCGTTTTTACGCTTTGGATTCATCGGAAACCATCCCTTCTCTACTCTCTTCTTTTGCTCAAAGAGTTCACCAATGCTCCACAATGAAGATGCTCCTAATACGCCCAACAAGGACGACCACAACACTTCTTCTATAAAAAGCGATCCTACGATGAAGGCGATACCTAACAATAAAAATATCCACCATGGACGTGTTCCCCATCGATATTCTGTCTTGATGACGATTGGATGAAAAATACCTATAATTAAAAATGTAGAGATCGCAATAATAATTCCTTTGTAAAACATGAGTTATATCTATTTAAGCAAATAAAGTTGAATGATACTTTCGATATTGCCATAATGTTGCAAAAGTACAAAAAATATCCCTAAGGTTCTAAATTTCTCGTTTTTAATTATTATCTTTGCTCTTAAAAGTAACAATTAAAAAGAAAAATAATATGGCAAACAACACAGAACTAATTGCTCAATGTGAAGCAAAAGCAAAACAATGGTTATCTCCTGCCTTTGACGAAGAAACTCAACGCGAAGTGAAAGCTCAATTGGAAGCGGAGGATAAAACAGAGTTGATAGAATCTTTCTATAAAGATTTAGAGTTTGGAACTGGTGGATTGCGTGGCATTATGGGCGCAGGTAGCAACCGTATGAATATCTACACTGTAGGTATGGCGACACAAGGATTTGCAAATTATCTAAAGAAAAACTTCAAAGACCGTGCAGATATCGCTGTGGTGGTATGTCATGATTGCCGCAACAACAGTAGGAAATTTGCAGAAACTGTTGCAAATATCTTCTCTGCCAACGGCATCAAGGCTTATCTGTTCGATGAAATGCGTCCTACTCCCGAGTGTTCTTTCGCCATTCGCCACTTGGGTTGCCAAGGCGGTGTTAACATCACAGCCAGTCACAACCCTAAAGAATACAACGGCTATAAAGCCTATTGGGAAGACGGTGCACAGGTATTGGCTCCTCACGATATGGGAATTATCGAAGAAGTGAATAAGGTCAGCGTTGAAGACGTTAAGTTTCAAGGAAATAAAGCACTTATCCAAATCATTGGTGAAGATATAGATCAAGCCTATTTGGATGCTGTAAAAACCGTAAGTATTGACCCTGAAGTCATCAAACGCCAACACGACTTAAAGATTGTCTACACTCCTTTGCACGGTACTGGTATGACGATGATTCCTCGTTCGCTGAAGTATTGGGGATTTGACAATGTACATTGCGTGAAAGAACAAATGGTAAAAGACGGCAATTTCCCTACAGTGGTATCGCCCAACCCCGAAAATGGAGAGGCTTTGACCTTGGCTTTGCGTGACGCAAAAGCGTTGGATGCAGACATTGTAATGGCAAGCGACCCTGATGCTGACCGTGTTGGAATGGCATGCAAGAACGACAAAGGCGAGTGGATACTCATTAACGGTAATCAAACCTGCCTCATCTTCTTGTATTATATCATTACCAATCGCAAGAATATGGGTCTGCTCAAACCGACCGACTTCATTGTTAAAACGATTGTCACCACAGAAGTGATAAAGAAGGTAGCAGAAAAAAATCATATAGAAATGTGTGATTGCTATACTGGGTTTAAGTGGATTGCTCGTGAAATTCGCATCGCAGAAGGCAAAAAGAAATATATTGGTGGCGGTGAAGAAAGCTATGGATTCATGGCTGCCGACTTTGTACGCGATAAAGATGCTGTAAGTGCAATGTGCTTATTGGCTGAAATCTGTGCCTATGCCAAAGACCAAGGCAAGACACTTTATGATCTCTTGATGGATATCTATTTGGAATATGGCTATTCTAAGGAGACAACTATCAACGTGGTGCGTCCCGGAAAGACGGGTGCAGATGAAATCAAAGCCATGATGGAACAATTCAGAAGTAATCCACCTAAAGAATTGGGTGGCTCGAAAGTAGTTCTGTGGAAAGACTATCAGACTTTGGAAGCAAGAGATATTAATAATCACATTACTAAATTGGACATGCCAGATACCAGCAATGTGCTCCAGTGGTTCTGCGATGATGATACCAAGGTAAGCGTTAGACCGTCGGGTACAGAGCCAAAGATTAAATTCTATCTCGAAGTGAAAGGCACAATGAAGAGTGCCGCCGATTACAATCGATGTGACGCTGAAGCCGACCAAAAAGTGAAAGCCATCAAGAAAAGCCTTCACTTAGATGCGTAAATCAATTAAAAATGCTCTCCTCGTGAGAGCATTTTTTATGCCATTGTTCAAGCAACTATCTCTCCTCGTAGATTTTCTACAGAGAGACAAGTCAAGTGGGAATGCTTGCAAGCGATACTATCTCATAAGTTAGCTGGGTTATAGACAAAAGCTTCGCTATCTTTTTTTGTTCCTTAATTTTTTGCTAACTTTGCAAGATAAATCAATAATCATGAAGAAAATCATTACGGGGTGCATCATCGCCCTCTGTATGAGTACGATGAGCATGGCAAATCATAAAACAATTCACCTGCGTGTTATTCAAACCAGTGACGTGCATGGCTGTTTCTTTCCCTACGATTTCATCAATCGAAAACCGAAGAGTGGTAGCATGGCGCGTGTCATCTCATACGTCGACTCGCTCAGAACTCATTATGGAAAAAATCTACTCCTGCTCGATAATGGTGATATCCTTCAAGGACAACCCACATGCTACTATTATAATTATGTGAAATCTGCTTTACCAAATGTCGCAGCATCGGTGATTAACTACATGAAATACGATGCACAAACAGTTGGTAACCATGATATTGAGACCGGTCATAACGTGTACGACAAATGGATAAGTGAAGTGAAATGCCCCATACTCGGAGCTAATGTCATTGATACACGTACGGGGAAACCTTATCTGCATCCATACACCATCGTAGAAAGAGAAGGAGTAAAGGTGGCTATTCTTGGTCTTCTCACGCCTGCAATACCCAACTGGTTGAATGAAAAATTATGGAGTAATCTGCGATTTGATTCAATGGTAGAGTCCGCTCGTTATTGGATAGCAGAATTAAAGAAGAACGAAAAACCCGATATTATCATCGGTTTGTTCCATTCGGGAAAAGAGGGAGGCATCATCACCGATACTTATGAAGAGAATGCGTCATTGCGCATTGCCAAAGAAGTAGCAGGGTTTGACCTCATTCTCTTTGGACATGACCACACGGCACATAGCAGCGTTATTGAAAATGTGGAAGGGAAAAAGGTCGTCTGTCTCAATCCTGCCAACAATGCGCGGATGGTTGCGGATGCAGAAATTGAGATAACGCTCAACAACTCCGCTCCCTCAGCCACGCATCACAAACGAGTACTGAACAAACAAGTATCAGGGAAGCTCGTAGACATTCGTGAACAGCCCATTAACCAGGCTTATATAGAACACTTCCAAAGTGAGATTGACTCGGTAAAAGCCTTTGTTACTCGACAAATAGGGGCATTTAAGCGCACTATTTATAGTCGAGACAGTTACTTCGGTAGTGCTCCATTCACCGATCTCATTCACAATTTGCAGCTCAGGGTGACAGGTGCCGACCTTTCATTCAATGCTCCCCTTGCCTTTGATGCACAGATAAAAGCGGGACCCGTTTACGTCAGTGATTTATTCAATCTGTACAAATACGAGAATCAAATCTATGTACTCAAAATGACAGGGCAAGAAATCAAGAATTATTTAGAGATGAGTTATGATTTGTGGGTCAATACGATGACGTCATCCGAAGACCATATCATGCTCATAGATAATAGAGCCAAAGCCGATCAACAACGCTATGGGTTTAAGAACCTCGCATTTAATTTTGACAGTGCAGCTGGAATTGATTACGAAGTTGATGTAACGAAGCCCAATGGCAACAAAGTCAACATCTTAAAAATGAGTAATGGTGAGCCTTTCGACCTACATAAAACGTACAAAGTGGCGATGAACAGTTATCGTGGCAACGGAGGTGGAGAGCTTCTAACACGTGGAGCAGGAATTCCACTTGCCGAAATTCCAAAACGTATTCTTGTTGAAACCCAACACGACCAGCGTTACTATCTCATGAAATGGATAGAAGAAAGTGGCGAAATGGACCCACAAGCCAACAATAACTGGAAGTTTATTCCTGAAAAATGGACACAACCTGCCATTCAGCGCGACAAGACTCTCATCTTTGGACAGTCAAAGAGAGACGAAGATAATGAAAAATGAACGCTTATTACTTTATATTTTGTAAAACCGATGTACTGCTTGAGAAACTACCAAACGGACAGTACACCATTCCATTGGAAGAGACTTGCCCTGTGGCTTGTAAGCCATGGACGCACATCATGGATATTAAAACCTTGACAGATGGCACACCTGTCAAGGCGCTACGCATAGATGCTCCCATCACTAACAACCCAAAATACGAGATGTGTGGGCTTCGAGCTTCTTTTTATAAACTTCCTCATGACCTTTATTTAATGGCAGGTAAATGCCAAGAGCTGTTGTATTGGGACTACAACACCAAATATTGCGGAGTATGTGGAGCCCCCATGCAGATGCACACTCACATTTCCAAGCGTTGTACACAGTGTGGAAAAGAGGTTTGGCCACAACTGGCAACTGCCGTGATTGTATTGATTAAGAAAGGTGATGAGGTGCTTTTGGTGCATGCAAAGAACTTCAAAACCGACTTCTACGGATTGGTAGCTGGATTTGTGGAAACAGGCGAAACGTTAGAGGAAGCCGTTCATCGTGAAGTCTTAGAAGAGACAGGTCTCACTATTCATCACCTCAAATACTTTAGCTCGCAGCCCTGGCCTTTCCCATCTGGTCTGATGGTTGGCTTTACAGCTGACTATGCAAGTGGTGAATTGAGTCTGCAAACCACAGAACTAAGCAAAGGCGGCTGGTTCACCAAAGAGAATCTTCCGCAAATACCCGAGAAATTATCCATTGCACGCAAGCTAATCAATCATTGGCTCAACGAATCAATCAATGAAAAATAATTATTTAATAAGCTATTATCAGTATGGAATTGATTACTAAATTTTTGGGATTCGATCCAAAGACCATGAAGATGAGAACCGAACTCATAGCAGGAGCTACCACATTCTTGACCATGAGTTATATCTTAGCCGTCAATCCAAGCATCCTCTCAAGTACGGGCATGGACAAAGGAGCATTGTTCACTGCCACCGCTTTGGCTGCAGCCATCTCTACGTTGCTATTGGCTTTCATGGCAAAGTTGCCATTTGCGCAAGCTCCCAGTATGGGTCTCAACGCTTTTTTCGCCTACACGCTTTGTCAAGCCATGGGATATACCTGGCAACAGTCATTGGCTATTATGCTAATAGAAGGTGTTGTTTTCATCCTCATTACCTTCTTCAACGTTCGAGAACTCATCTTAGACAGTATTCCGAAGAATCTTCGTTACGCTATTTCAGCAGGTATCGGCATGTTCATCGCCTTTATAGGACTGAAAAATGCAGGCATCATCGTGGCAAAAGAAGGTACTTTTGTGGGCTTAGGAGCGTTTACACACGAATCCATCTTAAGCATCATTGCCATTCTATTAAGCGGAATCCTAATGGCACGCAATGTGAAAGGTTCACTCTTTTACGGCATTATTGCTGCCACACTTATCGGCATCCCCTTAGGTGTCACCATACTGCCCGAAGGTTGGCTACCAATTTCGGCTCCACAAGACATTCGCCCCACCCTTTGTCAATTCGATTTTACCGACCTGCTCAACATCAAGACACTGTTGGTTGTCTTCTCTTTGCTCATCGTCAACATATTTGATACGATAGGAACGCTTGTCGGACTTTCAGAAAAAACGGGCATTGTGCAGGCTGACGGAACTATTCCTCGGGTGAAAGAGGCAATGATGAGCGACGCCATTGGCACAACATGTGGCGCAATGTTGGGTTCTTCCACCATTACAACGTATATAGAGAGTGCTTCAGGCATTGCCGAAGGTGGTCGAAGTGGAGTTACATCGGCATTTGTTGGTCTTCTCTTTCTACTATCATTGTTTCTCTCTCCTATCTTTCTTCTCATACCCGGCGCTGCCACCAGTGGCGCATTGGTGCTCGTAGGTGTGCTCATGTTAGACTCAGTAAAGAAGTTAGACCTCAATGATGTGAGTGAAGCCTTCCCTGCTTTTATTACCATGATTACCATGGTGTTATGCTATTCTATAGCCGATGGTATATGTTTGGGCATGCTCAGTTATGTTATTCTAAAGATGTGCGTTGGTCGCTGGCGTGATTTGAACGTGACGTTAGTGGTTTTAGGTATTTTATTTGTCATCAATTTTATCGTCAGCTAACTTATGATACATATCAGTTGGGGATTTATCGGATGTGGAGAAGTCACCGAACTCAAGTCGGGACCGGCATTTAATGCCGTAGAAGGGTCGCACGTGGAAGCGGTTTACAGTCGTAATGCGGAGAAGGCAAGGGATTATGCCGAACGTCATCATATTAAAAAATGGTATACAGATGCACTTCAACTCATCAACGACCCGCAGATCAATGCCATCTATATTGCGACTCCCCCTTCCAGTCACGCCACCTATGCCATTATGGCAATGAAAGCAGGCAAGCCCGTTTACGTAGAGAAACCATTGGCTGCCAGCTACGAAGACTGCGCACGAATCAACCGAGTGAGTGAACAAACGGGCATTCCTTGTTTCGTTGCTTACTACCGTCGATACTTACCTTACTTTCAAAAAGTAAAGGATATTATAAAGAATGGCACCATTGGTACTATCACCAACGTGCAAGTTCGATTCTCGGTTCCACCTCGTGACTTGGACCTCTACGACGGACAGCACCGCCCTTGGCGTCTTCAACCAGACATTGCTGGTGGAGGTTACTTCTATGATTTGGCACCTCATCAGCTCGATCTACTACAAGAATATTTTGGTGTGATTACTCGTGCGCATGGATATGTCGCCAATCGTGCCCACTTATATGATGCAGAAGATACGATTAGTGCCTGTTTTTGCTTTGAAAACGGACTCCCTGGCAGTGGCTCTTGGTGCTTTGTGGGACATCAAAGTGCCAAAGAAGATAGGATAGATGTAATTGGAGTAAAGGGTTCGCTATCTTTCTCGGTGTACAATTATGACCCTATCCAACTGATTACCTCCGAAGGCAATGTCAATATCACGGTTCCCAATCCATCGTATGTCCAACTGCCCATCATTAAATCTGTGATAGAAGATTTACAAGGCATTGGCGCCTGCACCTGCACTTGTGTGAGTGCAACGCCTGTTAACTGGGTGATGGATCGCATCTTAGGCAAATTATAAGTATAGAAATCCGATAAAGAATGAAGGTTGTCAAAGTCTCATTGATAGTGCTGTTGATAATGCAATCGGTATCGCTGAATGCAGATACCATTCCTGAACGCAAAGGTTTTTGGCAGCAGATAAAACACCAAGCTGGTAAAATCATAGAGAGTTTTACCGCTGTGGATACGAATTATGTGGAACCCCAACACTATAAATTCACGATGATGTTGCAAAACACCAATACTTATGAGAAATACCGACTGGAGAACAACGAAGGACAAACCATTACTTTGGCGCCATCGCCCAGTGTGAAGGTAGGACCCTTTGTGGGCTATCAATGGATATTCTTGGGCTATACCGTGGATTTGAGAAACTTTAACGAGAATAAAGACCGCACCGAAATTGACTTGAGTCTGTACTCCTCGCGAATAGGTATCGACTTGTTTTATCGGAAAATGGGAAACCATTACTACATCCGCAACCTATTCATCAATCATCACACCGACACAAAAGCGTTAGAAGATTTGCCTTTCAACGGATTTCAATCGAGCATCAAGGGCTTCAACTTGTATTACATCTTTAATAATAAGCGGTTCTCCTACCCTGCTGCGTTCAGTCAATCTACGGTGCAGCGCAGGAGTGCAGGCTCGTTTTTGGCTGGCATTGGCTACACCCGACACCAAACAAGCATTGACATTGGCGAACTCAACCGAATGGTAAAAGAAAAGATACAGTTTCCTTCGAACCATCTTGCAACGAATGAGCCACACGTTGCATTTGGCGACTATCGTTATACAGACTTTTCTGTTTCGGCTGGATATGGTTACAATTGGGTGTTTGCTCATAATTGGCTACTCGCCTCGTCACTCTCGGCAGCGTTAGGATATAAACAGAGCGATGGCGATATTCAGCACGACAATAAATGGTCTGCTGCTTACCATGTGGGCAAATTAAATGTCGATGCATTAGGAAGATTCGGATTGGTGTGGAACAATACGAAATGGTATGCAGGCACGAGTGCTATTATTCACTATTATCGCTTCAATAGGCAGCAGCTAACCAGCAACACACTGTTTGGTAATCTCAATATCTATGTAGGATTTAACTTTGGACGATATAAAAAACAATAACATGAAACGACAATTCATTTATATTTTACTTCTCAGTTTTAGTATAACCATTAAGGCTCAAGATATTCAGTATCAGCCTAATGACAGTATAAAAATTGAGCAATGGTTGAAACAAGGTGCCCAACAAAAAGAGAACCAAAACATGGTGTTATATTTTGCCCGACTACTGAAAGGCATTCCCTATGTGGCAAAAACTTTGGAGGTAAACAGCACCGAAAAACTGATTATCAACACCCGAGAACTGGATTGTACCACTTACGTTGAAAACGTATTGGCACTCTACCTGTGCCATAAAAACAAGCAAACACGTTTTGCTAATTTTTGTACCTATCTGCGACTGATTCGTTACCACAACGGTGAAGTGTCTTATGGCAAACGCCTACACTACTTTACAGAATGGATAGTAGACAACGTTCGCATGGGTTATGTACGACCGGTAGCGGTCAACCAACCGCCATTTACCGCCAAACAGTTTGTCAATCTGCATTTCATGACATCAAATACACATTTATACCCCATGATGCACCACCGACCAGAGGTAAAGAAAGCCATTCGAGAGATGGAAAAACAAGTATCTGGAAAATCTTATCTTTACATACCCAAAGACAGCATTCTCAACACGCCGCTCCTTCGCTCTGCGATTCACGATGGCGACATCATAGCCATGCTCACCCGTAAAAAAGGCTTAGACACCAGTCATGTGGGCATTGCTGTGTGGCAGAGTGATGGTTTGCACCTGCTCAACGCCTCGTCCATTCGTGGAAAAGTGGTAGAAGAACCTAAAACGCTGTACCAATACATGCAAGGTCAACGTACACAAATTGGCATTCGCGCAGTAAGATGCAATGGCATGTAATTGAAGAGTCGGCTTATCATCTTTGTTGTCAGAAGCACATTGCGCTTTCATTGAAGAAGGAAATTTCAACCCCGAAAGATACTTCAAAAACAGCGTTTGTTGTATGGATGATACTCTGTTTTGGAGGATAATTAATTCAGAATTTTCTTTACAAAGTGCCTCTCATAACTCGCGTGTAAATCACCAACTTCAAAGTTGGTCGCAAATACGCCAAAAATGAGCGAGGTTTATAATCGATTGTTATTAAACAAGTTATGTTTACAACGTCTCATTACTTGCTTATTTTTACCACATTTTGGCGACTGAAGCATTGAGATAAGCCTCCAATTTGCATGCTTTAAGGCTGCTGAGGCATGTGAATAACACCCTTAAAGCGTGTTTCCAAGAGCGTTAAATCAATATTCTGACTTGAAAAGACGTCTATTTTGTGAAAATCAGTGCATTTTTGTTGTGCGTTTGCCTATTAAAATTTTCTATTTTGAAGATTTTAGATGATCGTTTTTTGGTAAAATAATAGGACAAAAACAACTTCTGCCTTACCCAAGTAGCAGCAGGAAGTTTCATAGCGTTAGCATTGTTGTAGAAACAAAAGAAAAAAGAATGTTTTTCGACATAAATCCTCTTACTTCAATAAAAAGACAGTTGCCAGAAGAATAATTCTACAGAAAAACTTAGAAATAATGTCAGCATTCACATCATTTTTTTGTAACTTTGTCATCAAGAACAGATAAATAATTACTCATAAAAAGAATATTAAAAAATGACAATTGATCAATTTAATTTCGCTGGCAAGAAAGCCATTGTACGCGTAGACTTTAATGTTCCTTTGAATGACAAAGGAGAAGTGACCGACGATACTCGTATTCGCGGTGCACTGCCAACCCTTAAAAAGATATTGAAGGATGGTGGTGCTGTGATTATGATGAGCCACATGGGCAAACCAAAAGGAAAAGTAAAGCCAGAATTGTCGCTCGAACAAATTGTGAAAAATGTGTCAAAAGCATTAGGTGTTGATGTGAAGTTTGCCAAAGACTGTGCAAATGCTGAAAAAGAAGCAGCCAGCTTACAAATGGGAGAAGCACTACTATTAGAGAATCTGCGCTTTTATGCTGAAGAAGAAGGCAAGCCTGTAGGTGTTGAAAAAGGCACACCAGAATATGATGTTGCGAAAAGTGAGATGAAGACTCGTCAGGCTGACTTTGCTAAAAAATTGGCTTCGTATGCCGATGTTTATGTAAATGATGCCTTTGGAACAGCTCATCGCAAACACGCCTCTACTGCTGTAATAGCCGATTATTTTGATAAAGACAGCAAAATGTTAGGCTACTTGATGGAGAAAGAAGTGTCAGCAATTGACAGTGTGTTGAAGAATGCACAACATCCTTTCACCGCTATTATTGGTGGTAGCAAGGTAAGTTCTAAGTTAGGTGTGATAAAGAACTTGCTTGACAAGGTAGACAACTTGATTATCGGTGGTGGAATGGGCTACACGTTCATTAAGGCACAAGGCGGAAAGATTGGTAAATCGTTACACGAAGACGACTTGATGCCAGAAGCATTGAATGTGATGAAAGCTGCCAAAGAGAAGGGTGTTAATCTTTCTTTGTCGGTTGCAACAGTGTGCGGTAAAGACTTTTCTAACGATACTGAGCGAAAAGTGTTCCCTATCAATGAGATTCCAGACGAATGGGAAGGTATGGACGCATCGGAAGAGAGCTTGAAGATATGGAAAGATATCATCTTAAATTCAAAGACAATCCTTTGGAATGGTCCTGTAGGTGTATTTGAATTAGAGAACTTTGCACACGGTACAGGAGAAATAGCTAAGTATGTAGCACAAGCAACCCAAGACAATGGGGCTTTCTCATTAGTAGGTGGTGGCGACTCAGTAGCTGCTGTAAATAAGTTTGGATTAGCCGATAAGGTTTCTTATGTATCTACTGGTGGTGGAGCTATGCTTGAGGCAATTGAAGGGAAAACACTTCCTGGTGTAGCTGCCATCAAGGGCTAATAAGTTTGAAGTGTATTTTACACTTTGAACATCGTAACACAAATATTTGCGCATTCATCTTTTAGTTGAATGCGCTTTTATTTTTAGGGCGGTTCTATTGATTAGCTTTGTCAGATTAGGAGACCATTTTTGTGGACAAAGACTTACGCTTCGCAAATCTTTGTTTCTACCCTATAAAAACAATAAAGAGAATATGTGTTCGCAAAACATATTCTCTTTTACCTTTTTCACTTCAACTGTTCAGAACTTTTTTCAATGAACAAAAGAAGTTGGTTATCGTATTCGATCAGCTGATCGGATAAGTTTTTCGTCTTGTATAACGCCTCTGCGTGCCAAAACTAAAGCAATGATAGCTACTAAAGGCAAGCAAGCAGCGAACTGGAGATGAAACGTGAATGATTTTCCAAAACCATTGAGAATGCTAAAAGCAAAATACGCATACCAAGCCAAAGAAAACACAATGCTCCACGAACACAGCTTTACCTGTAACATTCTACGATGATAGGTAAAGATGGTAATTATCTCTAAAACAACAGAAACAGCCAAAAAGGCAAATAATGGCCAATTACTGAATTGCACACCACTGCCCGGAACAACGGTACCGAGATTCCATAGTACGGTAGGTGTACCCATTCCTATGGGCTCTAATATTCCTATGGGCATGCACAGGCATGTAATAGAGAGGATTATCGCTAAAACTAAGAATAACGTCTGTTTGCGCTGAATCATAATTATTCTTCGTTTTTATCTTGCGATGGGTCACGATAATAAGTATTATCCTCTATGAATTCTTGTGTTGCTAACAAGGTTGGCTTAGGTAATTTCTCGTAATAACGCGAAATTTCAATTTGCTCACGATTTTCAAATACTTCTTCCAAAGAATCGTTGTACGATGCAAATTCTGCTAATTTCTTATTCAAATCTTGCTTAATCTGTGCGGCAATTTGATTGGAACGCTTGCCAATGATAGCCACACTTTCATAAATATTACCCGTTTTATCACAGAGATCCATAATGTTTCTCGTTGTGGTGTTCGTAGGGGCTTTTGACTTTTTGTAATCCATATCTTTAATCTTTTATCGTTGAGTATTCATCCTGAAATTAGATGAACTACTCTTCACCTTATTTTATTATAATTTATTTCTCAAAACAAGTTATCAATTGAACTGTTACCTCTCCACAGATATGATGTCTCCTTATGAGTATCAGGTTCAGCAGAGCGAGTAAACTGTTTACATCTTCGAATATATTTCTCTGCTGTAGAGCGTTCTTTGGAGTCAGGATATTCGTTGATAAAGCCGTAACATTCGTCTTCTGCATCCTGATAACGTTCCAATCGTTTCGATTCAACACTTTGCTCTGCCAACTCAAACTTACTCTTCATAATGAGTACGGCAAAATTTTCGCGCATCGAAGAGTAGGGATAGTCTTTCAAAGCGTTCTCTGCGGTGATGATACAAGCTTCATAGTTATTCCCTCCGCTGGTACAGTTACCGAAGTAAGAACCCAAATCGTAATAGAGTTGTGCTGAATATAGTTCCTTTTTCACTAATTTATCTTGCAACTCGAACAATCTCTTTTGTGCTTGATTCTTTAGATGCGCTTCTGGAAACAAATCCAAAAATTCCTGAAACGCTGCAATGGCAGAAACGGTTTGCGACTGATCCAAACGAGGTTCTGGTGTACTCATGTAAAGACTTTCACCAATATAATAGCTCGCAAGTTCTGCATATTGTCCTTTTGGATAACTTTGCATGTAGCGCTTGAAGGCTTGGGAAGCACTCTCATAATCACCAGTCTTGTATTGAGCCATTGCTAACATGTAAAGACTTTCTTGTGCATGATCCGTCCCTTTCTGAACAACAATGAGTTCGTTCAATAGTGTGATAGCCCTGGTATATTTGCCATTGACGAAGCACTCTTTGGCATATTCATACCGATAATTGGTGTCTGACGATTTGTAGACAGCATTAAATTCGTTTGCACAATTCGTAAAGAACAGAACAATGCTTATAGTGATGAAAAATACTTTCTTCATTAATCAATTCTTTGAAGTGCAAAAGTACATATTATTCAACGATTAACAAAGCAAACAGGGTAATTTTTCTCAATAAATTAGTGTTTATTACAGAATTTCTATGTTTTATTTTGTACTTTTGCACTGAAGTCACCTTATCGTTATGGTTATCGCCACAAATTCATCAACGGCACTCTTTTCAATGATTCGGGAGCTATCAACCGTATTTCAAAGGACGACTCTACCGATTTATAAATAACTATCTTTTCAGGATGAACTTTAAGCTCACATCAAAATATCAACCCACAGGTGACCAGCCACAAGCGATACAACAGCTCACAGACGGTGTAAGGCGAGGCGACCCAGCCCAAGTCTTGTTAGGTGTGACTGGCTCTGGAAAGACTTTTACGGTTGCTAATGTCATTCAAAATATTCAAAAACCAACGCTTATTTTGAGTCATAACAAAACGTTAGCAGCCCAACTTTATGAAGAAATGAAAGGTTTCTTCCCCGAGAATGCGGTTGAATATTATGTTTCCTACTATGATTATTATCAACCAGAGGCCTATCTTCCGTCATCCGATCTTTATATAGAAAAAGATTTATCTATCAATGACGAAATTGACAGACTGCGATTAAGTGCTGTGAGCGCATTGCTATCTGGACGGAGTGATGTTGTCGTTGTGTCTTCTGTTTCGTGTATTTATGGAATGGGTGGACCTGCTGCCATGACTAATAGCATTATCAGTATTCAGAAAGGGCAACGCATTGATAGAAATGATTTTCTTAGAAAGTTAGTTGAAGCATTGTATGTAAGAAATGATATTGACTTACAACGTGGAAACTTTCGTGTTAAGGGTGATACTGTTGATATCGCTATGGCCTACTCTAACAACGTACTTCGTATCACATGGTGGGATGATGAGATAGAAACCATTGAAGAAGTTGACAGTACTACGTTTCATCAATTAGAATCTTTCGAAGAGTATCACATCTACCCTGCCAACCTTTTTGTCACATCCAAAGAACAGACAGAGCGAGCAATCCATGAAATTCAAGACGATTTAGTCAAACAGATTGATTATTTCGAAGAGATAGGCGACCAGCTCAAAGCCCAAAGAATTAAGGAGCGTGTGGAATACGATATGGAAATGATTAAAGAACTTGGCTATTGTAGCGGCATAGAAAACTATTCACGTTACTTTGATGGTCGCCAAGCAGGTGAACGCCCTTACTGTTTGTTGGACTTTTTTCCAAAAGATTACTTGATGGTTATTGACGAGAGTCATGTAAGTGTTCCACAAATTAGTGCCATGTATGGCGGAGACCGAGCTCGTAAACGCAATTTGGTAGAGTATGGCTTTCGTCTTCCTGCCGCTTTTGACAACCGTCCTCTGCGATTTGAAGAGTTTCAAGACATGTTGCACCAAGTCATCTATGTATCGGCAACGCCAGCAGATTATGAATTACAGGAAGCAGAAGGTGTTGTTGTGGAGCAACTGATACGTCCTACAGGACTTCTTGATCCAGAGATTGATGTCCGACCCAGTGAAAATCAAATTGATGATTTGTTAGATGAGATTCTGCAAAGAACAGAGCGAGGTGAACGAGTATTGGTAACAACCCTTACTAAACGTATGGCAGAAGAGTTAACGGAATATCTACTAAACCATGATGTCAGAGCAAACTACATTCACAGTGATATTGGTACGTTAGAGCGTGTCAAGATTATGAATGATTTACGAGCAGGGATGTTCGATGTTCTTGTAGGTGTGAATCTACTGCGCGAAGGTTTAGATTTGCCAGAAGTTTCGTTAGTAGCCATTCTTGATGCAGACAAGGAGGGCTTTTTAAGAAGCCACCGAAGTCTGACACAAACAGCAGGAAGGGCTGCACGCAACATCCATGGCAAAGTAATTATGTACGCTGATACCATTACAGACAGTATGCGTAAGACGATAGATGAAACCGCTCGCAGGCGTTCCATTCAATTAAAATACAACGAGGAGCATCACATTACGCCTACACAAATTGTCAAGGACATCAAAAATGCGTTACCAACCACCAAAGAGAAGATGAAAGAAAAGCGTTACTCCACTGTTGCTGCCCAACAAGCGTACATGGAGCCTCTCGGAGGAGCATTTGCCGCTGACCCCATTGTACAGCAAATGACACATGAACAATTAGAAAAAAGTATTGCTGATACCACTGCAATGATGAAACAGGCTGCCAAAGACCTTGACTTTTTGCAAGCAGCACAGTACAGAGATGAAATTATCAGACTTCAAACCTTGCTGGAACAAAAGTAATTATAACGTTCAGAGACTTGCGTAGCTTTCACGGTAAACTTTGTAAAATGCCTGCATATTCAACGGTCTTATTTCGTTAATCTTCCAAAATTGCGTGGGCGTTTCACAGATTTTGTCTAAATTTGTAAACTCATTCAACAATCTTGATGATGAAAAAAAACATATTCGTTCTCCTGTTATGGATACCTCTATTCATTCAGGCTCAAGCTGTGCTGACACCTGAACAAAGGTTAGAAAAGGCAAAGCAAGAAGCTAAAGCGGCTAAACAGGCTGTGAAGGAAGCTAAAAAAGCAGCACGAAAAGCTGCAAAATTGGCTAAGAAACCACAGACAAAACGTGATTTACAACAAGCAGAACAAAAGACAATTGGGGCTGATACAATCTCTTTAACTAATTCATCTGAATGGGTTGTTCCACAAAGTGTTACCTCCAAGCAACCTTCTCACAAGAGTCAAGACGCTAAAACCATTAAGAATCCATCTAAAGAAGCTGATTATCTTGCAGGAGCAGTGCCTTTGAATCCTCAAGGAAAAGTGGTTTTTACCCTTCAATTAGACGTTCCTCAAAAGTCTGCGAATGAGATTTACAACACCGTCTACCAGTATATGAATGAACTCACCAAAGAGAAGAATCAGATCAATAGTCGTGTAGTCTTAGTCAATCCCACACAACACGTCATTGTAGCACGGTTTTGTGAATGGTTAGAGTTTAGCAATTCGTTCCTTTCTTTAGACCGTTCCGAATTTTATTATATGCTCACAGCGAAATGCACTGAGCAACATCTTGAGCTAACTCTCAGTCATATTCATTATGATTACGAGAAAAATCGCCCTACTCATCTCAAAATAAGTGCAGAAGAATGGATTACAGATGAAATCGCTCTCAACAAACAGAAGAACCGGCTACTACGACTTTCTGGAAAGTTCCGTAAGCACACCATTGATAGAAAGAATGAAATTTTCGGTCACCTGACAGAATTACTCCAATGAATGTTACCATTCGCTTTCACCGCTCAACCATAATTAACGCCCAAAGAGCGATAGATTTGAGTTTTATACGATAAAATATTACAACTTATATGAGTGCAAAATATCTAAGACGATTCAGAGGAAATGGCGATAAGCCTCGCGATCTTTTCTTCTGGATTCGCAACATCCTCAACATCATCTTTATGGTTGGTGCTGTAGTTGGTGTTATTTTCTATTTCTTTACCGAGCAAGAAACGCTTGGTATCATCATTATTCTTACTGCTATGTTCTTCAAAATGGCAGAATGTAGTCTACGCATATTTCATTCATGACACGTTTTTTATTCTCAATCGCCCTTCTCATAACGTCCCTACACGTCACTGCTCAAATTGACAGCTATAACCAAATGGATGTCGATGGCAATATTACGCAGATGAATGACCAGCGACGTAACAACGCTAAAGACTCAACCAGTCAAGACAAAGAAATACCGAAAGGGCTCAAAGTATGGACGGTAGACAACCGTTTTGGAGATATTCGTCAGGCAATACCCGATACGTTGATGCACATGTACCCTAACAGTATCTTTACTTCTGGCTTGCGAGGAGAATATAACACCACGGGAAATTTAGGCGCACCCCGTATCAGTAGATTGTTTGTTGATCGGTTAAGAGATGACGAACAGTTTATTTTCACACAGCCTTACGATTATTTTATCGTAGCTCCTGACGATTACCACTTCACCAACACCCTCTCTCCCATTACCAGTTTGACTTACAATACTGCGGGAGATCGAACCAATGGGGAAGATCACTTGACCGCAAAATTTGCCATTAATGCTGGAAAGAAGATTGGTGTAGGGTTCAAATTCGATTATCTCTATGGTCGAGGATTCTTTGCAAACCAAGCTTCTTCTCATTTCAATTATTCTCTTCATGGCTCTTACTTGGGTGAGCGATATCAAGCACACCTGTTATTTTCAACGAATCACCAAAAGAATACGGAAAACGGTGGTATCACAGATGATAAATACATCACAAATCCTGAGAGCTTTGATGATAATTATCAAACATCAGAAATACCCACTGTGTTACAACAAAACTGGAATAGAAATGACCATCACCATGTTTTCTTAACCCATAGATATAATGTGGGATTTAATCGGAAAGTGCCAATGACACCAGACGAGATTAAAGCAAAGAAGTTTGCACTAAAGGCTAAGAAAGAGAATGATGCCAACAAGAAAACAAAAGAAGCACTTCGCAAAGCAAAGAAAGAAGGTAGAAAATTGGACCCTAAGGCTTTGGAAGATGAAAAGGCAACAGCAGGAAGACCTGATGACGCTGTCATTGCGGGGGTAGAACCCTCTACAACACATGCGACAGACAGCACTCGTATTCAAGTTAATGGGCAGCATGCAGCCGACAGTTTGTTGGCAAAAACGAAACAAGCAAAGGAAGATACGTCATGGTTCAAAAACGAATATGTCCCTGTGACCAGCTTTATTCATACGCTGAAGTTTGATGATTACAAGAGAATTTACCAAGCTTATCAAACTCCAGACAATTTCTACGCCAACAATTACCGACTCATAGGACCTTTCACTGGCGATTCTATCTACGATGACACCAAGCATTATCGTGTACAAAACACCTTCGCCATTTCTTTACTCGAAGGGTTCAATAAGTGGGCAAAATCGGGTTTGAAAGCTTTTGTCAGTCATGAACTTCGATATTTCTCCTTACCTGATAGTGCTGGAACGAGTACATACAACGAAAATTCCGTATATGTAGGAGGACAATTGAGCAAACGACAAGGCAAAACGCTGCATTATTCTGTCACTGGTGAAGTTGGAGTAGTAGGAAAAGACGCAGGGAAAATAGACATAGAAGCACAAACCGATTTGAATTTCAAGCTCTTTGGAGACACCTTGCGCTTAGCTGCTCAAGGCTTTTTCAGACGTTATGAGCCAACTTTCTATTATCGACACTATCATGGACGGCACTTTAGATGGGACAATGAAGATTTAGGTTCCATTACTCACACAAGGATAGAAGGGTTGCTCAAATACGAAAAAACAAAAACCACGCTACGGGTGGCGGTCGATGAACTCACCAATTACACTTATTTAGCACAAGCTTATCAAGTCAATGAGAAATACCAAAGAACAGGTACACAGGTAGGTGTTCGCCAAAGTAGTACACCTATCAATGTCCTAACGTTGTCGTTGGGGCAAGACGTAGCATGGGGACCGCTCCACTGGGAGTCTGTTGTGACGTTTCAAAATGCTTCCGTACAGAGTGCCATACCGCTACCTAAGTTAAATGTGTACTCCAATCTTTACTTCAAATTCAAGATTGCCAAGGTGTTAAGTTGTCATACAGGTGCCGATGTTCGTTATTTCACGAAATACGAAGCACCCGACTATAGCCCTGCATTAGGACAGTTTGTGGTACAAGAGAATACGGAACGAACGATATTGGGAAACTACCCTATCGTTAATGTCTATGCGAATTTCCACTTAAAGCAAACCCGTTTCTTTGTCATGTACAGTCATGTGAACCAAGATAGCGGTACTCGCAACAGCTTTTTAGTGCCTCACTACCCTATCAATGGCCGCATTCTTAGATTAGGAGTAAGCTGGAACTTCTTTAATTAAGGAGAACAGTAAGCCTTCTAAAACAAGATTACGAAATTATTAAACCAACGGTTAACAATATTCCATAGATAAAAATATTTCTTGCTGTTTCGCCTAAAATGAGGTTAAGCGCTTTTCCTTGTCGTATTCTACACATTCTGCGATAGGTCAACGTATGCAGGAGCGCATAGAATAGCGGTAGGACAAAAGCCCACACATGACCGTGGAACAAAAAGACCAGTCCTATCATACAGGCAACCCACCCAAGCATGAGATAAGCCGTTCTTGACAAAGAGGCACCCATCACCACCACCATTGTCATTTTATGGGCACGGCGATCATTCTCTATGTCACGATAGTTATTCACAATGAGTAATGTGTCAATGACCAATCCACATGCTATCGAACTCAGAAACACTTGCCACGTGATGTGTGCTGCATAGGAAGGAACGGCCAAATAATAGGTCACACAAACGGGAATGATACCGAAAAATACTAATACCAATATATCTCCCATCCCCAAATAAGATAAATGGGTGGTATATAGGAAACAGAAAACCACGCATACGGCTCCCACCAAGAGCATTTCCATACCTCCATAATAGATAAGAGGCAAACCGACAAGACAAGCCAAAAGCGTTGTCAACCCAATGCCAACACGCATGGTAGCGGGTAAAATCCAACCTTGTGCGCAGGCACGTCGCGGTCCTAATCGAGTCTCGTCATCGTTTCCACGCACGAAGTCCAAATAATCATTGATAAAGTTGGCATCTATTTGCATGACAAACGCAAAGAGGAAACATAAAACAACGGGTGTTATGCGGATCATTCCTTGCATATCCAAGATTGCCCACGCAGTGCCAATCATCACAGGAACTGCCGCCCCAGTCAATGTTTTGGGACGTGCTGCCAAGAACCAAGCCTTCGCAGAATTGCATCGTACAGTAGAAGTTTGCATCATCAAGTTTTTATTTTATAGCAACGGAGACACTCAGACATATGCGAATGTACATATAGCAGCAGCCACACACGGTTGTACAACAACCTTGCAGTATGTGTCCTCGGCTTACTTACCTATACAGAGATACGCGGAGACAACCGAATAATGAACATTTCTTTGTCATTCCGTGCCTTTCCGTTGTTTTGCTATTGCAAAAATAAACATTTTTTCTTACATTTGCAACAAATAACACCCCACATGATAGATAGCAACGTAAGTCTCGATTTGATGACCTTCATCGAGCAAAATATCCTTCCAAAATACAATGAATTCGGTGCATCGCATGGGCTTGCCCATGTCCAGCAAGTCATTAAAAACAGTATGGAATTGGCTCGTAAGATAGGAGCCGATGTCAACATGGCGTACACCGTGGCAGCTTATCATGACATTGGCATGTCGGGTCCACGTGCTATACATCATCTCACAGGAGGAAAAATCTTAGCTTCGGATGCACGGTTGAAGCGCTGGTTCTCGCCCGAACAGATACGAATCATGCGCGAAGCGGTGGAAGATCATCGTGCCAGTGCCTCCCATTCTCCACGAAGTATGTACGGAAAGATTGTCGCCGAAGCAGATAGAGACTTGCAACCCGAGCACGTGTTTCAACGTACAGTTCAGTTTGGATTGGAACAGAATCCTGAAAAAAGTCGACAAGAACACTGGCAACGCTTTCAACAACATATAGAAGCCAAATACGGTAATACAGGATATATCAAGTTGTGGATTGCCAATTCGCCCAATCATCAATACCTAAAGAATATCCGTCTCATCTTAGAAGACAAGGAAGAACTCCGAAAACAATTTGATTACTTTTTTGATAAGGAAAAGAACGGGAAATAAATCCCATTGACTTTGTTACACTGAATCAAGGAAACAAAAGGTTTGAAATATGGGGATAAGGAGCTTAAAGTAAAGAGATAACTATCTTATCTCAATAACTTGTCTTACAAATGCTTATGATTACTCGGTATTTCGATAAAGCGGAGCAGTCATGAGGACATCACTCTCGCTTTCTCCGCCATGTTTATTCCTTTGTCAACTCACCCTTTTGGCTTTGTGCTTCATCGTGTTTGGATTTAGATTTTGTGACTAACCACACCCCACTAAACACCATGACGATAGCCAATGCGTGTGTCCACTTAAAAATACCGATACCCGTAGCCACCGTAACGATGACAGCAACGATAGGTTGCACATAATTGTAGGTGCTGACAACCGTTGGACGAAGTACTTTTTGTGCAGATATAATGAGGATGTATCCCACAAAAGTGCCAAAGAATACCACATAAGCCGTCTCCATCCATGTTGTTACTGTGATGCTTTGCCACGGCAGGTCTGCCACTTGACGAAAAGAAAATGGCCAAATGAGACAGGTAGCCCACAGGAACATCCATTTGTTCACCGTAAACACAGAATATCTCTTGACCAACTTATTGAACACGGACAGATAGAAGGCATAAGACAGTTGAGCGCCTAACACCAATAAATCGCCACGGATATCCCCCACCTTTGCGTTGGCTGCCGACATGCTCGTGAGTATGAGAATGAGTGCTCCACAACAACCAACAAACACGCCCATTGCCTTTTTACTTGTTATCGGCTCTTTCAAGATGAGTGCCGCCAATAACATGGCAAATATCGGCATCGAAGTTGTGACAATGCTTGCATTGATAGGAGACGTGAGACTTAGACCGATGGTGAAACAACATTGGTTACAAACCAAACCAAAAACGGCTGCTCCTATGAACCAGAAAATATCATGGAGAGGAACCTTTTCTTTTTTGACAAAGAAAGACGTTATCCAAAACAGGATGGCTCCTCCCAACACACGGAATGACACCATGTCCACACCTGTGATACCATTGGACATGGCATCTTTTCCAATGGGTGCCATTAGCCCCCATATAGCGCAGGCGGTGAACATACTGAGGTGCGCCAAAAGAGGAACTTTATTGGAGCTATGGGGGTGCTTTTTATCTCTATATTGAAGATTTAGAAACTTATTCATCTACAGTTGATTAAGATAATGAGCCCCTATATGATAAAGCGAAGGGCTCTATACACATGAAAAAGAAAGTTTTAGGAAATAACCTTAAAACGTATTCTGTACGTTTTTTGATGTTCATCCCAATTGGTTCCCAACAACTCAAATTTGCCAATCTGACGGGTGGAACGAACATGTTTGCCTATGCAGGGGCAAATATCGTAGTCTCCGATTCGGCAAATCCTTATCAAATCGGGCGCATTGGCAGGCAAACGCTCTAAACTGACACCTTCTGGAAGATGTTGTCTGTCCACCTCTTCAAAGGTGATGGGCAAGTCTTGCTGAATCAACTCATTCATACGAGTTTCTATCTCCTTTTCGGCATGTCTGTCAGGTTTGCTCTCCAACCGAAAAGTCATCTTGCTTTTCTTTCGCTCAATATGGGCATTGTCTGAACGTTTACATCCAAACTTGCGCGTCATGAGCTGGTTGAGTAGATGCTCGGCCGTATGAGCAGGCGGAAAAGATACTTCTCTTTCTAACAAAATAATCGTGATTTAATGTTGTAGACAAAGTTACACATAATATCTAACTTGGCAAAATATGTAGGCTGGTTCTGTAAATTAGCTTTGTTAGATTTTGAGCTTATTTTTGAGGTCAAAATGCAAGAGAGT
>NZ_JRPQ01000080.1 GCF_000762405.1 Hoylesella timonensis S9-PR14
TGCCTATTGATTTTTTCTATTTTGAAGATTTTAGATGGCCGTTTTTTGGTAAAATAATAGGACAAAAGCAACGTATGCCGTGACCAAGAATGATAGGAATGCAATGCCTTATCTTCACGACATAGCTGCATGACTTACATCGGAGAACTGCATTCGTTGGCAACTCATTCTGTTACTGACTTATGCGTTGTACCATCTATCTGAATCAGGTGGGGTTAGTGGATGTATCGACTCACGAAATTGCGTACTAATGCTGAATATTCTTTGCGATGATCTTGATAGCTCTCTGCATGTTTTGACCCCTTCCCTATCCATAGCTGTTTGGGGGCTGGCTTCGCCTTGTAAAGCGGATAGACCATCTTCGTTTGAACATAAGAATCCTTGTCACCGTGGATAAAAAGCATCGGTTTATGACACTTTGCAACTTGCCGAAGTGGTGAAGCCTCTTGGAACGACCATCCGTCTCTTAATTTATTCAGGAAGCTGGCAGTGTACAATAAGGGGAAAGCAGGTAGCCCAAATTGCACTTTCAGTTCGTTCTCGAACTCGTCCCACACACTGGTGTAACCACAATCTTCTACGAAACACTTGACATAGTCGGGTGTACGCTCCCCCGAGACACACATAGTAAGAGCTGCGCCCATGGAGATACCATGCACTACTTGCTGGCTATGCCCGAGCGAATCGCTAAACAAAGAGTCGGCAATCGCCATCCATCGCAGCACGTCCTTCCGTTCCTTCCAACCCATTTGAATGCGTTTTCCTTCGCTTTGTCCGTGGGCATGATGATCAGGAAGTAACACGTTGTAGCCCATCTTTGCATAGATGTAGGCTATCATCATCATATTGGCATGCGTATCTGTATAGCCATGCAACAAAATTGCCGTCTTGCGACTGGGTTGAGGGGCATAGGCAAACACGCCAAAATGCTGTTCTCCGTTTTGCATAGTCACCACTGTGTCATGAAGCAGATGATGTGTTAACAGACTATCCAACCATGGTTTGATTTCTGGATGGGTGTTCATCACATGCGCATACCGTGTTTTTTCATCCATTTGAAAGTGAGTCGGGCGTCCCAACGAATACTCCAGCATGTAAAAACTGCCGCCAACAAGTGCCAAAGGCACTATGATAGCGATAATGAGGAGACTAATTTTCAACCATTTCTTCATTTCTTTCCGTCTTGAATTGTTCATTTGATGTGTTGATAGTGGAAAATCAAAGATAAGCAAAATAAACAAGATGCACAACGATACCACTAACAGGAGACTCCGTTTTTGCATTTATTAGCACATGATAAGATGGCAAATTAAGGGTTTTCGTTTTGCCATACACCTGATTTACTGTAACTTTGCAAAAATTATGAGTACTAAAGCAATAAGAAATTTAGAGTACAATCCAGCTGGATTGACTGATGTACAAATTGCAGAGAGCAGACAACGACATGGCGAGAACGTATTAACGCCACCTCCAAATACATCTCTTTGGAAATTGTACTTGGATAAATACCGCGACCCTATCATTCAAATTCTTTTGGTAGCAGCAGCCATTTCCTTAGTGTTATCTCTTATTGAAAAAGATTTTATTGAGACCATAGGTATCTTTGTTGCTATCTTTTTTGCCACGACCGTAGGCTTTTATTTTGAGCGGGATGCAGCTAAAAAGTTCAATATCCTTAATGCATTAAATGAAGAGTCACCAGTGAAGGTGCGTCGCCATGGGCATGTGATAGAGATTCCACGACGAGAAGTTGTGGTGGGAGATATTATGATTATCGAAGTGGGTGATGAAATTCCTGCCGACGGACTGCTTCTGAAAGCTGTCGATCTTCACATCGACGAGTCTTCTCTCACGGGCGAGCCTATTTGCTCAAAGGTAGTTTTGCCAGAGGGAACGCACGATGAGGGCAACAAAACTTATCCACGAAACATGATTCTGCGTAGTTCCATGGTCATGAATGGGCGCGGAACAGCCGTTGTAACTGCTGTAGGAGATGAGACAGAGATAGGAAAAGTGGCTCGCAACTCGACAGAAACCACTGATACCAAGACGCCACTCAACAAGCAATTGGATAAGTTGGCTAAACTGATATCAAAAGTGGGTTCGACTGTAGCGATAATGGCATTCATCATTTTCCTTGTTCACGATATCATGGTGAATGATGTCGTTTGGCAAGGACACGATTATTTCAGAATGGCTGAAGTGGTATTGAAATACTTCATGATGGCTGTCACGCTCATTGTGATGGCTGTTCCTGAAGGTTTACCAATGGCAGTAACTTTGAGTTTAGCACTCAATATGCGTAGAATGCTCAAGAGTAACAATCTTGTAAGAAAGCTCCATGCTTGTGAAACGATGGGAGCTGTAACCGTGATATGTACGGATAAGACAGGAACGCTGACCGAAAACAAAATGACAGTCATGGAGATGAAAGGATTAATGCCACTGACTGTATCTCTCCATGATGAATTATTATCCCAAGCAATAGCACTCAATACCACGGCAGAACTTACTGACGACAGTGGAATTGGAAATCCCACAGAAGTCGCACTGTTGATGTGGTTGAGCAAACAGGGCGTTTCTTATCAGACCATACGCGAACAAATAGAGGTCATAGCGCAGTTGCCTTTCTCCACAGAAAACAAGTTTATGGCAACGGTTGCCAAACTTAATGGGCAGCCTTATCTGTTTGTGAAGGGAGCACCCGAAATCGTGATGAGCTTTTGTGCATTGAGTTCCGAAGAACAAGCGCAGCTACAAAGCATGCTGTTGGACTATCAACAGAAAGCAATGCGAACTTTGGCGTTTGCTTACAAACCCCTGAGAGCACCTGTACTCTCGAAAGATGAGCTAAAGGAGGTATTACATGATCTTCTGTTTCAGACGGTGGCAGCGATTAGTGACCCAATACGTGAGGACGTTCCCTTGGCAGTGAAGCAATGCCAGAATGCAGGAATAGAGGTTAAAATTGTAACAGGCGATACCGAAGCCACTACTGTAGAAGTAGCCCGTCAGATTGGAATTTGGAAGGATGAGACGGCACAAAAGGATTCAATCTCTGGTCCACAATGGAGCGCCATGTCCGATGAAGAGGCTTATGAATATGCCCCAAGATTGAAAGTGATGTCGAGAGCCCGTCCCAGTGACAAGCAACGATTGGTAGAAATGTTGCAGAAAAGGGGCGAGGTAGTTGCTGTTACCGGAGATGGCACCAACGATGCGCCAGCTTTGCATTATGCCCATGTTGGTCTTTCGTTAGGTTCGGGAACCAGTGTTGCAAAAGAAGCCAGTGATATGACGTTGCTGGATGATTCGTTTGGTTCTATTGCGCATGCCGTGATGTGGGGACGCTCGCTGTATAAGAACATTCAGCGTTTCTTATTCTTCCAATTGGTGGTCAATGTTACCGCTTTGTTATTGGTGCTTGGTGGCTCCTTTGTGGGAGTAGAAATGCCACTTACGGTCACTCAAATTTTATGGGTCAACCTTCTTATGGATACCTTTACTGCCATGGCTCTCGCCTCTTTGCCGCCTTCGAGAGATGTGATGAAGGACAAACCTCGCAAGAATTCTGACTTCATCATTAACAAAGAGATGAGGAAAGGAATCTTATTTTGCGGTGTCGTCTTCTTCGCCATTATGTTTGCAATGTTGATTTATTGTGAGCGTAGAGGTTCTGAAGGAGTAGATATTCGCGAGTTAACCATCTTCTTTACCACTTTCGTGATGATTCAACTATGGAACTTATTTAATGCAAAGACGTTAGGAACGAATCATACCGCTTTTCGTTATCTTTGGAAAGACAGAGGTTTGCTCTTGGTTTTGTTCATGGTTATCTTTGGACAATGGCTTATCGTTACGTTTGGCGGTAAGATGTTCCGCACCGTTCCGCTGTCCTTTCATGAGTGGGTTCTCGTTATTGGGGCTACTTCCATGGTTCTGTGGACTGGGGAGTTGTGGCGATGGATGCGAAGAATAAAAGCAAAAAAAGCATGAAACAGCAAGTAAAGAATATCATATTTGATTTGGGCGGTGTGCTTGTGGGCTTGGACAAACATCGCTGTATCAGTGCCTTTGAACAAATAGGTGCGAAGGCTGTCGCCGAATATGTGCGAGATCATCGTACTGCAGACTTGTTCTATGATATAGAAGTAGGACAAATGACCACCGCAGACTTCTGTAAAGAGGTGCGTACCATGGCTGGCTGCAACGCCAGTGATGAAGAGATTGTGTGGGCATGGAACCAATTATTAACGGGCATTCCAGAGGTGAAGAAGAAACGTCTCTTGGCACTGAAACCGTCTTATCGTTTATTTTTGCTCAGCAATACGAATGAAATGCATTGGAAGAAATGCGTGACAGACGATTTTACAGACGCACACATGACCGAAAACAGTTATTTTGAGCAAATCTTCTTGTCGTACAAAATGAACATAGCCAAACCGAATCGGCAGATTTTTGAACGCGTATTGAACGCTGCAGGTATTCAGGCGGCTGAGACATTATTTATAGACGACTCTTTGACGAATTGCCAGTCGGCTGCCCAATTAGGCATTCAAGTGTTTCATGAAACTACAGGCAATGATTGGCTAAATAAACAAGAATGGGATGAAGACAATCTTTTTGGATGAACATACACACATTGATGAACCATGTGTTGCTACCATTGGATTCTTTGATGGGGTGCATCGAGGACATCAATACTTGATACACAAGGTGGTGGAAAAGGCAAAACAAGCTGGCATGCCATCGGTGGTGGTGACCTTTGATCAGCATCCACGTGCGGTGTTGCAAAAAGATTACGTCCCAGAATTGTTAACAACCAATGAACAAAAGTTTGACCTTTTGGCTCGTACAGCGGTAGACTGTGTTGTTGTTCTTCATTTCACACCTACTATGGCTGCATTGACAGCACAGGAGTTTATGACTCATATTTTGCATCATCAATTGAAAGTCCGTGCTTTATTCATCGGCTACGACCACCAATTTGGATATCATCGCAGAGAGGGATTTGCAGATTATGTGCGCTATGGACAACAGTTAGGCATGGAAGTGATAAGGAATGACGCCTATGTAGACGACGAAGAGGGGAAACAGGTGAGCTCTTCCATTATCCGAAAGTTGATACGCGAAGGTGAACTCCCATTGGCAAATCGATGCTTGGGTTATCCCTACACCCTGACTTCTAACGTGATAGGGGGTTTTCAAGAAGGGCGAAAGTTGGGCTTTCCCACTGCAAATTTGGATATAGAGCAAATCACTCAACTCCTTCCTGCACAAGGGGTGTATGCGGTTCAAGCACAGATAGATAAGACAGGTGCATGGTATCGTGGAATGACAAGCATTGGGACGCGTCCTACCTTTCATGGAACTTCTTTATCCATCGAAACAAACTTGTTGGATAACTACCATGCCAATATTTATCAACACCAGCTTTCAATTGCTTTTTATAAGCGTTTGCGTGAAGAAAAGTGTTTCAGTCGGGTGGACGATTTACGGCAGCAACTGGTGCAAGATGCTGAAAATGTGAATATGTTTTTTAATCAGTTGAACGAATAAATGAAAACAATTTTTAGAACAGTCCTCGATGTTGTTTGGTACTTAGTGCTGTTTGTCTTGATACAGTTCATGGCGATGAAAGTAGTGAATTTAGGCACACTGCTCGTTCATGGCATGGACTTTCAAGAAGCCTTGCGATATGCAGCTAAACATGCGATGCTGAGTACAACAACTATTATTTTGTCTTCGGGACTTTCAAGTGCATTGACCATGCTTATCTTTGGTGGATTTAAGTGGGTTCCTCTGTCTCGTTCATACGTTCAGAGTCGACCTTGGGGGACGTTATTTTGGGTGGGTTTGCTGTCTCTTGGCACGTTAATTCCTTCCACATGGATGATAGAACAATTGGAAATAGATGTCCCTTCGGGTGTTGAACGCATGTTAATGGCTTTGTTGGGTAGTCCTTGGGGCTATCTTGTTGTTGGAGTGCTTACCCCCATTGCAGAGGAAATAGTGTTTCGAGGAGCCATTTTAAGGACTTTAAGGAAATCGTTTCACCAAACAACTGCTTGGATTCCAATTGCCCTTTCGGCATTGATATTTGGATTGGCACATGGCAATTTCGCCCAATTTCCTCATGCTTTCCTCATGGGATTGTTGTTAGGATGGATGTATGTTCGTACCAATAGCATCATCCCTGGAGTCGTTTTCCATTGCATCAATAATTCTTCAGTATTTATTTTGTATAACGTGTTGCCACAAACAGCGAATCTTCGGCTGGTTGAAATCTTTGGCGGAAGCCAACGGGCAGTATGGTTGAGTTTGCTTTTCTCGCTATGTATCTTCCTGCCGTCATTGTTTCAGTTGCAAAGAAGACTGCATCCTGCTGAAGAAAAGCTAAAATAGCGAAACGCCACCCACTGGTGGCGTTTCTTTTCTTACATTAGTATGTTATGAAAAATTTGAGAGAATGTTGAAACTTCACAGTTTCGTTTTTGTTTTACTAAACATTATTTATTCTTGAGAAAGCATAGAAATTATCTTATTTTATCATGGGCGTTGGCTGAATCTCCGAAGGCAGTATGCTACTCTGTTGCATGGTATCGGTTTTCGAAGAATCACCAATAGCGACAGAAACCCCTTGCTGCACTTGTTCTACTCCAGCTGTATTTGTACCCGCAGAGCCATTGCTTGTCATGAAAGGCACTTGTAACGCATTGCTTAGCGTCAGGATAATGGCTACTACAGCCGCTGCCTTAAAGAGAGGCATAAGCCGTTCGCTCAGTTTTATCGTGCGTGCCTTCACCGTCACTGGCTCGTCTATCATGGAAATAATCTTTGCATCAAAGTCGCTTCCCAAGGCGTCTTGAGAGGCTTCTTGATGTGCATACACAAACAAGGCTCTGTACTTTTCAAGTTCGGCGGGAACCTCCTTCTGACTAAAGAACGTGCGAAGAATCTCTTCCTCTTCAAGGGAAGTCTCGCAAACCCAATAGCGTTCTAAAAGTTGTTTGATATATTTATAATCCATAATTGTCGTATCTTTTGAATCGTTCTTTTACCGTTTGTCTGGCTCTGAAGATGTTTATTTTCACTTGTTCTTCGCTGATGTCCAGTATCTCGGCAATTTCTTTGTAGGCTTTTCCTTCAAAATCTCTGAGCTGCATACAGCTTCTTTGCTTCTCAGGCAGCGCATTCACGATATTTCTCACTAATTCTATGCGGTCACGTTGCAGCGTTTTTTCGAAAGGATTGGATGAGTGGTCTGAAGTTTCTACTGGTCTTTCTTCCAACGATTCAGCGAGATGTCCATGCCTTTTCACACAGTCAAGTGCCAAGTTTCGGCATATTGTGAGACTAAAAGCTTCGATGGAATCTATCTCTTCCCAGCTGTCTCGCCTGTTCCAAACCTTTATCAGCGTCTCTTGAACAATGTCTTCTGCCTCTTCGTGACTAAGCGTAATGCGTAGTGCAAGCCGATAAAGCACATTTTTGAGTGGTAAGACGTCGTTCCGAAAACTGATATTTTTCATCCTTGCCTCTATTTATATGACGATTGAGGTGTATGTAAGTTACAACGTAATCTTCTTTTAACTTTTATTAAAAGATAATTCTTCCAATTACAAGCATTTGTCATAGGTGGCATGAGGTGTTGTGGATGTTCTTCAACCCTTACCTCATTTCTGTTCCCCCTGCCTTGCTTATTCAAGATAAGTATAGCCGTAAAGACCAGAGCGATAATTATTTAAGAACTCTTTTCCTTCGTCTAACGAAATCTTTCCTTGCTTGACACTCTTTGTCACCCAAGTTTCTAATTGCCTTACCAATTTCTTTGGGTTGTATTGCACATAGTCAAGCACTTCCTCAACAGTCTCACCATCAATGATTTGGTCTATTTTGTATTTGCCATCCTTCACGGAGATGTGCACAGCATTGGTATCCCCAAAGAGATTGTGTAAATCGCCTAAAATCTCTTGATAGGCTCCTACGAGGAACACACCTAAATAATAGGGTTCATGATTTTTCAACGTATGGACAGGCAAGACATGTGAGATATTGCGATTGGTCACAAAATTTGCAATCTTTCCATCGCTATCACAGGTGATATCTTGTAAGGTTGCGTTGCGTGTAGGTCGTTCGTTCAGTCGCTGAATAGGCAATATAGGGAAGAGCTGGTCTATCGCCCAACTGTCTGGGAGTGACTGGAATAAGGAAAAGTTACAAAAGTATTTATCTGCCAAAGTCTTGTCCAAATTCCTCAATTCATCAGGGACATGCTTGAGCGACTTAGCCATCATGTTTATTTCATGGCAGATACTCCAATAAATACTCTCTATCTCCGCCCGTGTACGAAGGTCGACAATGCCGTGCGTGAACAGGTCAAGAGATTCTTCGCGAATTTGTTCTGCATCATGCCAGTCTTCCATAATGTTGCGCGAATTCAAATTATCCCATATATCATAGAGGTCTTTCACCAACTGATGATCATTCTCTTCGGGTTCAAACTCCTCAGGCATTTGAGGCAAACTGGCGGTTTCCAACACATCAATAATAAGCACCGAGTGGTGCGCAGAAAGCGACCTGCCACTCTCGGTGATAAGGTTCGGATGCGGAATCTCGTTTTTATCGGCTGCCTCTACAAAGGTGTAAATACAGTCGTTGACATATTCTTGAATAGAATAGTTGACCGAACTCTCACTGTTTGAGGAACGTGTACCGTCGTAGTCCACACCCAATCCTCCACCACAGTCTACAAAGTCAACGGGATAACCCATTTTATGCAGATTGATGTAATATTGCGCCGCCTCACGCAGAGCCGTCTGAATGCGGCGTATCTTGGTGATTTGCGACCCGATGTGGAAATGAATCAAGTGAAGACAGTCTTTGAGACCTTTCTCCTCCAGCATTTTTAATGCCAGTAAAAGTTCTGAAGAATTCAAACCAAACTTGGAAGCATCGCCACCGCTTTCTGCCCATTTCCCCGAACCCGATGAAGCCAATTTGATGCGAATACCGATATTAGGACGTACTCCTATCTTCTTAGCAGCTTTGGCAATGATGTCTAATTCGTTGAGTTTTTCAATAACGATGAAAATGCGTTTGCCCATTTTCTGTGCCAAGAGTGCCAGCTCAATGTAGTTCTGGTCTTTATAACCATTGCAGATAATCAGAGAGTCGCTTTGACATTGAACCGCTATGACGGCATGAAGTTCAGGCTTACTGCCCGCTTCCAGTCCCAAATTGAATTTCTGTCCATGAGAGATAATCTCCTCAACAACAGGCTGCATTTGGTTCACCTTGATGGGGTAGATAATGAAATTCTGTCCTGTATAATTGTATTCCTTGGATGCTTGTTCAAAACAACTGGCTGTCTTTTCTATTCGGTTGTCCAAGATGTCGGGGAAACGCAATAGTACGGGTGCGCTCACATCACGTAATGCCAGTTCGTCCATCACGTCTCTAAGGTCTATCTCCGTGTTGTCTTTGCAAGGTGTTACATAGGCATTTCCCTTTTCGTTGATGCCAAAATAAGAAACGCCCCATCCATTGATGTTATATAGTTCTTTTGAATCTTCTATTGTCCACTTTTTCATTGTTTCTGAAATGTTCTGTTTTTAGAGGTTGAGAAGTGCTCTCAATTGTGTTACTGCTAATTTAATTTTTTCGTATTGATCCAGTAATGTCACGTCAAAGGTGTACTGTGCCTGTTGATAATAAATTTCTCTTTCACGGAGTTGGCTTTGGATATAGGCCTTCACCTCATCCGCTGTCTTGTTGAGTAGCAAGGGTCTGACGTTCCTGCCCATGTTCAAATGTTTGTAGAGTACATCGGTGCAGGCTTTCAGATATACCGTTTTGCCCTGCCTGTTCAAGTAGTCCATGTTGTCAAAGAAGCAGGGTGTGCCACCTCCGCAGCTGAAAATAACATTCTCAAATTCGGCAACTTCGTGCAGCATTTCATGCTCTATTTTCCGAAATCCCTCTTCCCCTCGCTCTTCAAAGAGTTGTGATATCGTCTTTCGCATCCTGCTTTCTATGTACCAATCAAGGTCGTAAAAGGGCATTCCCGTTGCTTTAGACATGGCTTTTCCTATCGTTGTCTTTCCTGCCCCCATGTAGCCAAGGATGATAATACGATTCATCATGTCTTGAGACTCTTTATTTTCGACTCCGAGTTGACTTCTTTACGGGCGTATTTTGGATAATCTCCATACACTGTTCGTAGGAAATATCCGCAGCTTTGTCGTGCCATATTTTGGGCAGTCGGTAGTTCTTTCCGTCATAGGCGATGTATGGACCGTATCTACCATTGAGCACTTCCATCTTCTCGTCTTGTTCAAAGGATTTGATGTGACGTTCCTTCTCCTGCTGTCTTTTTTGTTCTATCAGCTCAATCGCTGTCTCTAAGCTTACTTTCAAGGGGTTTTCAGTCTTGGGAAGGGATACATATTTTTTGTTGTGAAGCACGTATGGACCAAACCTACCCGCCCCTATCACGACGTCAGAGCCTTCAAACTGTCCTACCGTACGAGGCAGTTGAAAGAGTTTCAGCGCCTCTTTCAAGGTGATGGTTGCCATACTTTTATCCGCTGGAAGCTGTGAAAATTTGGGTTTCTCGTCATCTTCAGCCGTCCCGATTTGTACCACTGGACCAAATCTTCCTATCTTCACAAATACTGGTTTCCCACTCTCAGGGTCAATCCCTATTTCTCGTTCACCAGCTTTGTGCTCGCTCCGGGCATTCATTACTTCTTCTACAACGGGTTCAAAATCTTTGTAGAACACTTTCATCATCTTTAGCCACGAAGCCTTTCCTTCGGCAATTTCGTCGAACTTCTCTTCTACATTGGCGGTGAAGTTATAGTCCATGATAGCTGGGAAATTGTCTATTAAGAAGTCGTTCACTACAGTTCCTATGTCAGTAGGCAGGAGTTTTCCCTTCTCATTGCCCACCACTTCTGTTTTCTCCTTTGACGTGATGTGGTCATTCTTCAAGGTGTCTATGGTGTAGGTCCGCTCATCGCCTTTCTTGTCTCCTTTTTGCACATATTCTCGTTGCTGGATAGTGCTAATGGTGGGTGCATAAGTAGAAGGGCGTCCAATGCCCAACTCCTCTAATTTCTTCACCAGACTGGCTTCCGTGTAGCGAATAGGACTTTGGGAGTAACGCTCGGTTGACGTGATTTCATGTCGCAGCAAGCGATCGCCTTCGGTGAGGACGGGCAGGGTGTGGGAGGTATCTTCTTGATTTGTCTCATCCTCATCGCTTGATTCGCGATAAGCTTTGATGAAACCATCAAACTTAATATTCTCCACATTTGCAACAAACTGCTCTGTCACACCACTGACCTCAATGTTCACGGTCGTCTTTTCAATCTGGGCATCTGCCATTTGGCTGGCTGCCGTACGCTTCCAGATGAGGTCGTAGAGTCTACGCTCTTGCGAGGTGCCTTCTATCTCGTGCTGGCTCATGTAGGTAGGGCGAATGGCTTCGTGCGCTTCTTGTGCGCCTTTCGAGTGTGTCTGATATTTACGAGGCTTACTGTATTCCTTGCCATAAGCCTTTATGATTTCGTCTTTGCTGGTATTGATAGCGAGCGATGACAGGTTGACGCTGTCGGTACGCATGTAGGTAATCAGTCCGCTTTCGTACAGATGTTGCGCTATCATCATGGTTTGTCCCACTGTAAATCCCAACTTTCGTGCTGCCTCTTGTTGCAGTGTGGAGGTGGTAAAGGGAGGGGCTGGTGTGCGTTTGAGGGGCTTGCGTGCAATGCTGCCCACTGTGAACTGTGCGTCTTTGCATTTTTCTAAGAAAGCAAGTGCTTCTTCGTGGGTAGGGAAACGCTTGTCTAATTCGGCTTTCACCTCCGCTGTTCCCTCTGCATTTGCGATATTGAAAGTTGCATTGATGCGGTAGTAAGGCTCGCTTTTGAAGGCTTGTATCTCTCGTTCACGCTCTACAATGAGTCGTACAGCCACGCTCTGCACACGTCCTGCCGAGAGGGCTGGCTTGACTTTTCGCCAAAGAACGGGCGACAGACGGAAGCCTACCAAGCGGTCGAGTACACGCCTTGCTTGTTGCGCATTGACCAAATCCATGTTGAGATGGCGTGGATTTTGAATGGCATCTAAAATGGCGGGCTTGGTGATTTCGTGAAAAACAATGCGATTTGTTTTTTCTTCATCCAAACCAAGTACCTCGCACAGGTGCCAAGATATGGCTTCTCCCTCACGGTCTTCATCGGATGCGAGCCATATATGTTTGGCGTCCTTGGCGTTTTTCTTCAGTTCGCTGACTAATTTTTTCTTCTCCTCTGGGATTTCATATTTTGGCTCTAAAGTTTTTGGATCAATGCTCAACTCTTTCTTCTTCAAGTCGCGAATATGACCATAGGAGGACATTACCTTATAGTCTTTGCCCAAAAACTTCTCAATTGTTTTTGCTTTTGCAGGGCTCTCTACAATTACTAAATTCTCTTGCATTGCTGTTGAATCGTCTTGTTATTTGGCGGCAAAAGTAAACAAAACTTTCTTTATACCTTTTATATATAGAATATTTTGGCGGGTTTTTAAGGTTTTTAAGATGTGTTTGCTTAAATTATAAATCAGAATGCCTTTTTATTGGGGTAAAATTTCATCAAAATAACTGTCAAAAAACTTTACAGTTGTGACGATATTTTTGGGGAAATTTCAACCGAAGAGGACAGAAATAATTGTTTTGGCAAGCATGCACACCAAATCTATAACATACAGATTATCAACAAGATGAACACCTTTTGAAGCTTCACTCAATGCATGATGTAAGTTGTCTCTATTTGCTAAGATTATTGAAGCATGGAGATAAGGGCCTTAACCCATGGAGATAAGGCGGTTATCTACATGGGTTAAGGGCATTAACTCATGCAGATAATAACGGTATGTAAAAATGTTTACAATTATCGGGGTAAGTGATGGTCTAAAAATCGACGGAGACCTTCACGTATGGAACGTAATCCAAACTCTTCGGTATGGATATCCTCTGGTGCCATCCAAAGTGTTTCGCCTGCATCATCACCAGCGGTCAGGGTTGAGGTGTCGGCTACTTCGCAAAGGAAAAACATGTCCAAGGTAGGGATGTCTAAACCGCTATAGCGGTATTTATTGGGTAAACTGAAGAGGTATGTGGCTTTTGTAACGTCAAGGTTGGTCTCTTCTTTCACCTCTCTTATTACTCCTTCCTCGCCCGTTTCATTTGCATCGGTGAACCCACCAGGCAAGTCGTAAGTTCCTTTCGCGGGTTCTTTGAGGCGGCGCTCTATCAAGATTTCACCTTCCTTATTCATGATGAATGCCACGTTTGCCGCACTTGGATTCAGATAATATTCAAAGTGACAATTCTCGCACTGCTTGCTTTTCTCGTTCTTAATCACAAAATGCTGACTTCCGCAGACGGGACAGAACTGAAATTTTTCTAATAAGTGTATCATTGTAGTATGTGATGGATAATGTCTGTTTTATCGTTTCCTCTCTATGGTTGATGGGACTGGAATCCTCTCTTTATAGATTTGAACTCCTGCGTATTGACACTTACAAAGATACTAAAATTTATTGATTCGGCAAATCCTATTCACTTTCCTTTTTCCCAACCATCTGAGTCATCAATGAAACATGGATAAAAGAGGTATAATGGGCATCTGACGAACGAAAAGAAAATGTAAATTTAGCAAAATAGGTTAATATTTGTTTTTTTTGTGTGAACTTTATTTAATTACTGTATATTTGTAGGCAATAAGGAAAACTATAAACCAAGATTGTTAAACCTATAAAATTAATCGTATTTATGGCAACATTTAGGACAATAATGCTAATGGCATTGACATTATCCTCCGCCAGTCTTTCGTATGCTGATACGTCTGTTACCCCCATGGTGACAGCGGCTCAGCAGCAGACTACGTGTAAGGGTAATATTATGGATACGAATGGCGACCCTATTATTGGGGCGTCTATCGTAGTGAGTGGACAAAAGAAAGCCACAATCAGCGATATGGAGGGTAACTTTACGCTGCCAGATGTGGCAACGGGAACCACGCTCACCATTTCGTATGTGGGCTACAAAACCCAAACGGTGGTGTGGAATGGGAAAGACCTTTCTATCACACTGCATGAGGATGCCGAAAGTCTGGAGGACGTAGTGGTTGTGGGCTATGGTACTCAGAAGAAGGTAAACCTTACAGGAGCCGTCTCTGTAGTGAGCAAGAAGACATTAGAGTCGCGCGCCGTTACCAGTGTAGCACAGGCATTGCAAGGTGCTGTACCGGGACTGAACTTCACCGTGGGCAACGGTGGAGGCTCATTGGACCGCCGTATGTCTATGAACATCCGTGGTACGGGTACCATCGGTGAAGGTTCTAACGCATCACCACTGGTGCTGATTGATGGTACCGAAGGCGACTTGTACTCGCTGGCACCCAACGACATTGAGAGTATCTCTGTACTGAAGGATGCCTCAGCAAGTGCTATTTACGGTTCACGTGCAGCCTTTGGTGTTATCTTGGTGACAACCAAGAGCGGTAAGGACGGGCGAGCAAGTATTTCGTACAACGGCAATATGCGTTTCTCAACGGCTACGCAAGTGCCAGAGATGCCCAACTCGTACGACTTCGCACGCTATTGGAACGACGCTGCTGCCAACAATGGTGAGGGTGCACCGTTCAACGAAGAAATCATGAAGAAGATCCATGACAACATCAACGGCACACTCAAGGAAGAAGATAAGGGTCTTACCAAGTGGAGTGGTTATGCCGCTAACGAACCATGGGCGATGTACACTGGTTCTTGGGCAAACACCGACTGGTTCAAGGAAATGTACAAGAGCAATGTTCCCTCACAAGAGCATAACGTTTCTATTAGCGGTGGTGTGAAGAACATCAACTACTATGTAAGTGGTACATGGCTTAATCAGCACGGATTGATACGCCACGGTAAGGATGTACTCAACAAGTACAACTTTACAACGAAGGTGAACGCTGACGTCACCAAGTGGCTCTCCATCTCGTACAGCAACAAGTGGAACCGCGAGGCATTCAGTCGTCCATCTTACATGACGGGACTTTTCTTCCATAACATCGCACGCCGTTGGCCTACCAATCCTGTCTATGACCCACACGGACACTATGTGCATGGCAATGAGATTATCCAGATGGAAGATGGCGGATTGGACAAATCCACCACAGACAAGCTGTTCCAGCAACTGGTGTTTGAGTTCAAGCCACTCGCTGGCTGGAAGATTCGTTTGGAGGGTAACTACAACACCACCAACTATCACAACCACTGGGACGTGCTACCTATCTACTATCACGACCCACAGGAACTGCTCACCCCTGCTGCATGGAGTGATGGCTACAAGGCGGGAAAGTCGGACGTGAGTGATGGCATGAGCCGTACCAATTACTTCAACGGTCGTTTCTACACCGAGTATGCGTTTACGCTCAACGAAAAACATGACCTGAAGTTGTTGGGAGGCTTGGATATGGAGTCAAATCTGTACACCACATTGTCGGCATCGCGTGCCGACCTCATCACACCGTTGGTGCCTACGCTCAACAATGCCACTCATAAGGACGTACGTCCTGGCTTTGGCAACACCCAATGGGCAACCATGGGTATGTTTGCTCGTGTGAACTATGCTTATGATTCTCGCTACTTGGCTGAGTTCTCTATCCGCCGCGACGGTTCTTCCCGTTTCATCGGTGATAAGACATGGGCTACTTTCCCTTCATTCTCTTTGGGTTGGAACATGGCACGCGAGGCATTCTTCAAGCCACTTACCAATACAGTGCAGACCTTGAAGTTGCGTGGCTCGTGGGGTACATTGGGTAACACCAACATCAAAGCACTATATCCATGGTTCCTTAGTCAACCAGTAAAGGTGACAGATTCAAGCTGGCTTATCAATGGACAGAAGCAGACTGTTGCGAGCGTGCCAGGATTGGTATCACCAAATCTGACATGGGAAACCATACGTTCTTGGAACGTGGGATTAGACTTCGGCATGTTCAACAACAGATTGCAAGGTAACTTCGACTACTTTGTCCGCAACACAAGCGACATGGTAGGTCCCGCTCCAGCAACCCCTTCTATCTTGGGTGCAAAGCAACCTAAAGAAAACAACAGTAACTTGCGCACCAACGGCTGGGAACTGGAAGTAAGATGGCGTGACCATATCGGTGATTTCAACTATGGAGTGAAGTTAGTAATGTCGGACGACATACAAACCATTACACGCTTCTACAATCCTAACCGCCTGCTGTTTAAGGATAACAAAGTACAATGGTGTGAAGGTCAGAAGATGGGTGACATTTGGGGATATCAAGTAGAGGGCATCGCACAGTCGGACAAAGAGATGAACGACTGGCTTGCTAACAACAAACCATCATGGGGCTCAAAGTGGGCTGCCGGTGATGTGATGTACAAAGACTTGAATGGCGATAAGAAAGTAAACAACGGTGAGAACACCTACGATAACACTGGCGACATGACCGTTATCGGTAATTCAATGCCACGCTATCGCTTTGGTATTACCGTGGACGCAGCGTGGAAAGGATTTGACTTCTTGCTCTTCTTACAAGGTGTAGGCAAGCGCGACTTCTGGGACGCTTCTCCTTACAGCACTGGTGCTAACCACGGCATGTGGCAGGCAGCCGCCTTCAAAGAGCATTTGGACTACTGGCGTCCAGCAGATGATAAGAACTTCGGTCCTAATCCTGGTGCCTTCTATCCACGTCCTCTCTTCGGTAATGGAGGAAAGAACTTCGAAGCCAGCGACCGCTACTTGCAGAATGCAGCTTACATGCGCATTAAGAACATTCAGTTGGGTTATACCTTACCTGTTGGATTGACAAGCGCATGGGGACTTAACAGAGTTCGCTTCTATATCTCTGCAGAGAACCTGTACACATTCACTAAAATGAATAAAATCTTCGATCCAGAGGCAACAGGTGGTGACTGGGGACCAGGAAAGATTTACCCTCTGCAAAGGGTTTTGTCTTTTGGTTTGAATCTTAACTTTTAATAATTGGAAATTATGAAATACGATATAAAAAATATTTTAAGAGGAGGAATGGTCCTGGCATGTACCAGCTTGATGCTGACAGCGTGCAACGACTTCTTAGACAGGGCACCTCTGGACCAAGTGTCTCCTGGCGATTATTACAAAAACGCTGACCAATTGGGTACGTTTACATGGAATTATTATAAAGACATCTTCCCCAACAACATTGGTTGGTGGGCAGGTGTAGCCACTTACGACAACGGAACCGACAACCAAGCTACGTCCAACGGCAATGCGGGTATGTTCTTGCAAGACCAGTGGAAAGTGCCAACATCGGGAGGTATCGGCTTTAACGCCATTCGCGATGTTAACAAGTTCATCAACGAACAGGAAGCTAAGATAAAGGCAGGAGCCATTGAAGGTGACAAAAAGCAAATCAACCAATATATGGGCGAAGCTTACTTCATCAGAGCCATGCTTTATTTCAGTAAACTGAAAAGCTTTGGCGACTTCCCTATCGTTCTGAAAGAACTGAACATTGATGCCGACTTGGCAGAAGCAAGCAAGCGCATGCCTCGTAACTTGGTGGCACGCCAAATTTTGTCTGATATGGACAAAGCCATCTCACAATTGCAGGAAAAGCCTGTCAATGGTGGAAAGCTGCGCATCAACAAGTATGCTGCATTGGCAGTGAAATCGAGAATGGCTCTTTACGAGGGAACATTTGAGAAGTATCACAGAGGTACTGGACGTGTGCCTGGTGATGCTAACTGGCCTGGAAAGAACATGCCTTGGAACAAAGACTTCAAGATTAATCAACAAGAAGAGGTAGATTTCTTCTTGACTCAAGCCATGGATGCTGCTAAACAGGTATCCGATGCTATTGGACTTCCTACCGCAAACAGTCATCAGATGAATCCTACCAAGAAGAGTGAATATGGAGGATGGAATCCTTATTACGACATGTTTGCTTCTTCTGACCTGAACAAATATCCAGAAGTACTGATGTGGAGACAGTTCAATTCGGACATTGGTGTGGCACACCTTACATCCAACAAATTGCGAACAGGCTCACAGACGGGATGGACAAGAGGTTTGGTAGAGTCGTTCTTGATGAAGAACGGTCTGCCTATCTATGCTCAAGGCTCTGGATATCAGGGTGACAAGTCGATTGACTTGGCTAAGACCAATAGAGACGAGCGCTTGCAACTCTTTGTATTTGGTGAATCGGACGTACTGGCTACAGACCCAAACAGCATCGCAGTGTATAATGCAGAAGCGAAGAAGAAAAAACTTCCAGAAGTAGACCTTGTTAAGTTGGGCATTGCCAATATCGTTACAGATAATGCCGAGAGCAAGGATAACACAGGCTACAGACAGCGCAAATTCTACAACTACGACCCTGCCATGCAGTTGGGACAGACCTTCTCGGATGTTTCAGGACAGATATTGGTACGCGTAGAAGAAGCAATGCTTAACTATATCGAGGCTTCTTACGAGAAGACTGGTGGTATTGATGCAACTGCACGCAAGTATTGGACACAATTGCGCGAACGTGCTGGCATTACAGCCTCTATTGAGACAACCATCGATGCTACTGACATGAGCCGCGAAGCAAACGTAAAGACGGCTTCGTATGACTGGGGTGCATTCTCTACAGGTAAGCCTATCAACGCCACACTGTATTCTATCAGACGTGAACGTAGAAGCGAGTTGGCTGGTGAAGGTTATCGCATGGACGACCTCATTCGTTGGTGTGCACTTGACCAGGTAAAGAACTACCAAATAGAAGGTGTGAACTTCTGGGACGAGATGTATAAGAATAAGGTATTTGAGTATACAGATAAAGACGACAAGGGCAATGAAGTGACGAAGAACTATATCGTTGCTGATGGTGGCGACAAGGCTACCATGTCCTCTAAGGACCTTACGAAATACTATCGTCCTTACCAGATGAACAAGAAATACAACCTGTACAATGGATACACATTCTATCAGGCTCACTACTTGTCACCATTCTCGGTTCAGGAAATGAAACTCTGCTCACCCGATGGTTCTGTGGCAAATACATATCTCTATCAGAATATTTATTGGCCAACAACAGCCAACGGAGAGGCTGAAAAGTAAAAATTGAAAATTGATAGATAACTCTTGAATATGGGAGGCAGTTGATCAACATCGGTCACTGCCTCCCATTTTTTTGTATTGTTACGAGAAATAACCAACCATATGCCCGTTGTTTATTTTGTATTGATAAAAAGATATGCCGCATTAATAATCTACAATTTTGTTAAATAGATATAATTAAACAGGCTGGTTTGTACCTTTTCTTTGCACTTTACAGTTAAATATGTATTTTTGCAGACCGATTATTTCGGGGATGAACTTAGAGTCCCCTGTGCGGTCGTGTTAATAGTAATGCTTTTGGCCGAGTGTTACGGTTAGTGAATCGCCCGTGCAAGTGAGAAAAAAAATGTTTTTTAGTAGTAAAATTTAAAAGTTTAATGGACACTTTAAGTTATAAGACTATTTCCGTTAATAAGGAAACAGCACAGAAAGAGTGGGTCGTAGTAGATGCAAGCGATCAAATCGTTGGTCGTTTTTGCTCTAAAGTAGCAAAATTGCTACGTGGAAAGTACAAGCCATCTTTCACCCCTCATGTAGATTGTGGTGACAATGTCATCATCATCAACGCAGAGAAGATTAAGTTCTCTGGTAAAAAAGAAACAGACAAGCTATACACACGTTATACTGGTTATCCAGGCGGACAGCGCTTCAATACCCCTGCAGATCTTCGTACTCGTAAGAATGGTGTAGAGAAGATTGTTCGTCATGCCGTGAAAGGTATGTTACCAAAGGGTTCCTTGGGTCGCTCTTTGTTAAAGAACCTGTATGTTTTTGAAGGAGCTGAGCATGATAAAGCAGCTCAGCAGCCAAAGGCAATTGATATTAACCAGTATAAATAATAAGTAAAATGGAAATAATCAACGCAATAGGTCGCCGCAAGAGCGCAGTTGCTCGTGTTTACCTCACTGAAGGTACCGGCAAAATTACGATTAACAAAAAAGACATTGAGACATATTTCCCATCAGCTATTTTGCGTTATGTGGTTAAGCAGCCATTGACGACACTTGAGGTTGAAGGCAAATATGATATTAAGGTAAATCTTGATGGTGGCGGCTTTACAGGTCAGAGCCAAGCTCTCCGTTTGGCAATTGCACGCGCCTTGGTAAAGATTAATGCCGATGATAAGAGTGCTTTGAAAGCACAAGGCTTCTTGACTCGTGACAGTCGTTCTGTAGAACGTAAGAAACCAGGTCAGCCAAAAGCTCGTCGTCGCTTCCAGTTCAGTAAGCGTTAATTGAGGAGAGTAGTAGACAAGGTGACGAGTGGACAAGGGGACGAGGTGATACTTATACACTTGAAAGCTATTAACTCGCAAACTTGTAAACTTGTAAACTGTTCACTTGTAAACTTGTAAACTGATCACTTGTAAACTTGTAAACTGTTCACTCGTAAACTAGTAAACTATTCACTCGTCAACTGAGCATCCGTTTAGTATCTAAATCCTCGAGATTTCCCATGCGTGGCGAACTACTCGAAGATTGGTTCTAATCAACTAAAAAGAAAGTAAACAATTAAAAAAAGAAAAAATGTCAAGAACAAACTTTGACCAATTATTACAGGCTGGTAGTCATTTTGGACACCTTCGCCGCAAGTGGAATCCTGCAATGGCTCCTTATATCTTTATGGAGCGTAATGGTATTCATATCATCGACTTAAACAAAACCGTAGCAAAAGTTGACGAAGCTGCAGAAGCTTTGAAACAAATTGCTAAGTCTGGAAAGAAGATTTTGTTTGTCGCTACTAAAAAACAAGCTAAGGACATTGTAGCTGAGAAGGCTGCATCTGTTAACATGCCATACGTTATTGAGCGTTGGGCTGGTGGTATGCTCACCAACTTCCCTACCATTCGTAAGGCTGTGAAGAAAATGGCAAACATTGATAAGTTGATGAACGATGGTACTTTCGCAAACATCTCAAAGCGCGAATTGCTGCAAGTAACACGCCAGCGTGCTAAGTTAGAAAAGAACTTAGGTTCTATTGCCGACCTGACACGTTTGCCTTCAGCACTTTTCGTTGTTGACGTAATGAAAGAGCATATCGCTGTTAAGGAAGCAAACCGCTTGGGTATTCCTGTTTTTGCTATCGTAGATACCAATTCAGATCCTAAGAATATTGACTTTGTCATTCCTGCTAATGACGATGCGAAAGATTCTATTGATGTCATTCTAACAGCTTGCTGCCAAGCAATTGCCGAAGGATTGGAAGAGCGTAAGGCAGAAAAAGCAGACGAGAAGGCTGCAGCAGAGCAAAGCGAAGAAGTAGCTGAGGCTAAGCCAAAGCGAGCACGTAGAGCTCGTAAAGAAGCAGAAGAAACCGTAGAGACTTCTACCGAAGTTGCTGATGAAAAAGCAGAAACAGAAGAAAAAGAAGAAGTTGAAGTGAAAGCAGAAGAGGAAACTCCAGCTGCTGAATAATTGTATGAACAGAGGAGAATAGAGAATGATGGTATTTAACAAGAATATGCCAAAAATTTTCTTTATTTTTCTCTGCTCTTTTTTATATAACAATACATATTAACCCCTATAAATAAGAAATAAGATTATGGCTGTTAACATTGCTGATATACAGAAACTACGTAAGATGACAGGTGCTGGTTTGGCTGATTGTAAAAAGGCTTTGACCGAAGCAGAAGGAAATATGGACAGAGCTGTAGAGCTTGTTCGTGAGCGCGGATTAGCCATTGCAGCAAAACGTTCTGATCGCGAGACATCCAACGGTTGCGTACTCGTTAAGAAGTCGAATGACTTTGCCGCAATGATTGCACTGAAGTGCGAAACTGATTTCGTGGCTAACGGTAAGGAATTCATTGAGTGCACCGAGCAAATTCTTGATGCTGCGATTGCTGCCAAAGCAAAGAACATCGAAGAGATATTGGGTTTGACCCTTGCTGACGGTAAAGACGTAGCAACGACGGTTAAACTTCGCTCTGGTATCACTGGTGAGAAAATGGAACTCGACGGTTACCTCTTCATCGAAGGTGCAAATGTGGAAGTTTATAACCACATGAACAAAAATATCCTTTGCACCATGGTTCAGACCAACAAACCAGCAGAAGAGCAGGGACACAACATTGCTATGCAGGTAGCTGCAATGAATCCTGTAGCACTGAATGAGGAAAGTGTTACACAAGAGGTGAAAGATGCCGAGTACAAAGTGGCTCTTGAAAAGACAAAAGAGGAACAGGTAGAAAAAGCTGTGACCAATGCGCTGAAGAAGGCTGGCTTCAATGTTTATATCTCAGAAAGCGAAGATCACCTGGAAGAAGGCATTCGCAAGGGTGAAATCACAGAAGCACAAGCTGACGAAATCAGAAAGCTGAAGAAGGAAGTTGCTGAAGAGAAATTAGCAAATTTGAACGAGCAAATGATTCAAAATATTGCTAAAGGTCGTATGAACAAGTTCTTTAAGGAGAGCTGTCTCTTGAATCAAGAATATATTCAAGATAGCAAACTGACCGTTGCAGACTATCTGAAGCAGACCGACAAAGAGCTCACAGCAGTGAACTTTAAGCGTTTTAGTTTGCGTGCAGACTAAACATCGTATCGTATTGAACTATCAATAAACCGCATAGAGCCAGTGAGGAGATTTTCTTTACTGGCTTTTTTCTTGCCTATTTGGTACCTGCCTGCTGGGCTGTTTGGTTCCCACACAAAGTGTAGCCACTTGAGAGATTGACATTTTCATCTTAGACTAATGAGCGTAGCTCTTACACATCAGTAAAAATGGGACTAACATTCCTCCTCCCTTTTCGTTGATTGAACAATGCTTTTTGCACAAAGCGCACTACTCACCAAACAGCATTTGTAACATTGGAGATACGCTGTATTCAACGATAATAAATGCTGAATTTTATTTACAAAGTGCCTCTCATAACTCGCGTGTAAATCACCAACAGCAAAGTTGGTCG
>NZ_JRPQ01000081.1 GCF_000762405.1 Hoylesella timonensis S9-PR14
TATTTGCGACCAACTTTGCCGTTGGATGATTTCACGCGAGTTTTGAGAGGCACTTTGTAAAGATAATTCAGCATTGATGAGCCTTCCATATTGCACAGCATCAATTTTTGAATAGGGTGCTTTTTGTTGTAAAAATATAAATCTTCAATGAAAGAACCGTAAGTGTTGAAGCGGACTATCAGTTAAAATTTTCGATTTTTTTCTAATGCAGGGTAGTTCGGTAATTATCAGATATTTTGACGAATAACTATTTATTTTTTAACTTAAAAAGACGAAATAATGAATTTAACATATTTACCAACACTAATTGTTTTGTTGTTCAAGATATATTCATTAAATTTGCATCATATTAATAAGTGATTAGTGATGACTAAAAAGGTTGTAATTCCCATTCTTGTTTTTATAATCCTATTGCTGGCGGGCGTAGGCATTTTAACCTATTATTTGTTTGAGCAAAAAGAGCAAAACAAAGAAATGCAAGCCTTGGCAGAGTTGGATAAGAAAGAAATGGAAAACGAATACCAGCGCTTCGCCAACCAATATAGCGAGATGAAGACGCAAATCAGCAACGACTCTATTATTGCACAACTCACCAAAGAACAAGAGCGAACCCAACAATTACTCAACGAACTACGGCAAGTGAAAAGCAATGATGCGAGAGAAATTGCACGCCTAAAAAGAGAGTTGGCAACAGTTCGTGCAGTATTGCGTAGTTATGTGCTCGAAATAGACTCGCTCAATCGTCTTAATCAAAATCTCACTGCCGAGAATACTCGTATTAAAGGCGAATATGAAGCTGCCAACCGGCAGATTGAAGGACTTAGCACAGAGAAGCAAAATCTTTCTGAAAAAGTGGCAATAGCCGCACAGTTAGATGCCATCAATATCAATATGTCCTTGCGTGATAAAAGAGATCGTTCTACTTCAAAGATGAAAAAAGCGAAAACTCTACAAGTTGATTTTAGCATTGCAAAAAACGTTACTGCAACCAACGGCATGCGAACGCTCTACGTTAGAATTGTCTCGCCAACAGGAACTGTGCTTGGTGGGGCGGGAACGTTCCCCTACGAAAATAAGAACTTACAGGCTTCTATGAAGAAAACGGTTGAATATGGTGGCGCCCAAACAAATGTCACAACTTACTGGAATATAGATCAAGCGTTAGTGGCAGGGAGCTATCAGGTGAGTATCTTCGCAGAAGGGAATATGATAGGATCAAGAAGTTTCACATTTAATTAAAGGTATTACATATTTATCATGAACAGATTGCTTACTATATTCGTGCTTGTGGGTACGGTGTTACCCCTTAGCGCACAGACCAAGCTCACACTGGACAGCTGTCGAGCGATGGCATTGCGCAACAACAAGCAACTGAATGTAGCCAGACTTCAGCAAGACGTTGCAAAGAACACTCGCAAGGCACTGCGTACGAAATACCTTCCCAAGGTAGATGCTATCGGTGGATACACATACTTCAGTCGGGAGATTTCCTTACTCAATGACCAGCAAAAGGCAGGATTTGGAAGCATGGGTACGCAGCTCAATAATGCCATTGGCGGAAAAATCTCTGGGAACATTGCAACGTTGGTACAGCAGGGAGTACTTTCTCCTCAAATGGCACAACACATGGGTGCTCTGCTTGGAACGATTGGGGAATCGGTCGCTAAGACTGGCAACACTATTGGAGGCAGCATCAATGATGCACTGCGAACCGATACTCGACAAGTATGGGCTGGTTCTGTGGTGGTGAAACAACCCATTTATTTAGGTGGAGCCATCATAGCAGCAAACAACATTGCTGATATCACAGAACAATTGGCTGCCAACGACCTAACATTGCGTACACAAACGACCATCTACGACATTGACCATGCGTACTGGTTGGTGGTATCACTCAATCAGAAACTAAAGTTGGCGAATAGCTATCGTCAATTAGTTGGCAAACTCAACGACGACGTTCATCAAATGATAGAACAGGGAGTAGCGACACGTGCTGACGGTCTAAAGGTAGAAGTGAAAGTGAATGAGGCTGACATGCAAATTACACAAGCACAAAATGGCGTATCACTCGCTAAGATGTTGCTTTGTCAACTCTGTGGTCTATCTTTAGAAAACGATATCACACTGGCAGATGAAGACAATGAAATGTTAGGAACGGTGATGACACCAAACAGCTATCCCAACACTGATCTTATCAGCACTCGTCCAGAATTAAGAATGCTACAAAATACCATAGATATAAGCAAGGAAAATACCAAGCTCGTTCGAGCTGCTTACTTGCCACACGTAGCACTTACAGGAGGATACATCATTTCAAATCCCAATATGTTTAACGGATTTCAAAGAAAGTTCTCTGGAATGTGGAACGTGGGATTGATGGTGCAAATTCCCGTTTGGAACTGGTTTGAGTGCGATTACAAGGTGCGCGCTACACGTACGTCCACCCAAATAGCTGAACTCAACATGAGTGACGTACAAGAGAAAATTGAACTGCAAGTTACACAAAGTAAATTCAAGTTCAAGGAGGCTCGTAAAAAGCTTGCCATGGCGTTAAAGAATATTTCGAGTGCAGAAGAGAACCTGCGATGCGCCAATTTGGGATTCAAAGAAGGCATTATGAACGCAACGGAAATCATGGCAGCACAAACAGCTTGGCAAAAAGCACAAACACAGAAAATAGACGCAGAAGTAGAAGTTAAACTTGCCGAAGTTGACCTCAAAAAGGCACTGGGCATCTTACAATAATAACATCATGTCGACAAAAACACAACACAACAATATCTTGCTGGCAATCTTAGGATTTGCCGCAGCCGTTATCCTCGTTGCCATCATCGGTTTCTTCACACTTGGAAGAACGCCAGAGATTGTTCAAGGAGAAGTAGAAGTATCTGAATACCGGGTATCAAGCAAGATACCAGGGCGTATTTTAGAACTCAGAGTGAAAGAAGGTGACTATGTTCGAGTGGGCGACACGCTTGCAATACTCGAAGCACCCGAAATGAATGCGCAAGAGCAAGCGGCTTCAGCGACGCAACAGGCTGCTGCTGCAATGAGCGATATGGCTGACAATGGCGCTAGAAAGGAGCAAATACAAGGCGCTTACCAACTGTGGCAACAAGCGCTTGCAGCATGCGACATCGCACAAAAGTCTTATCAGCGTGTGCAAAATCTCTTCGATCAAGGTGTGATGAGTGCTCAAAAACGTGACGAAGCCTTCGCAGCCTATAAGGCTCGTGAAGCGCAGGTAAAAGCGGCAAAGAGTCAATATGACTTGGCGAAGAATGGTGCACGAACTGAAGAAAAGCGTGCCGCTGCTAAACAAGCACAAGCTGCTCAAGGCGCTGTAAACGTAGTAAAATCGCTCTTGAGAGAAACCGTACAAATAGCAAAGGTAGAGGGTGAGGTAAGTACTATCTATCCTAAAGAAGGAGAATTGGTAGGAATAGGGTCACCCATCATGAGTATTTCTGTGATGAAAGACCTTTGGGGCACGTTCAATGTACGCGAAGATCAACTCAAAGGCTTGAAAGTTGGCGACACTTTCAAGGCTTACTCACCAGCTTTCGATAAAGAAATCAACATGAAGGTGTACTACATTAAAGACCAAGGGTCGTATGCTGTATGGAAAGCAACGAAGACTAATGGGCAATATGATTTGAAAACATTCGAGGTAAAGGCTCGTCCTATTCAGAAATTTGAAGGTCTCCGTCCTGGTATGTCTCTCATCATACGCGAGTCGTAGACGTATTTTTCCGCCTATTCAACATCAATTTTTTCAGTCAAAACAATGGTAAAAAGAATATTGCAAATAGCCTTGCGCGAATGTGGAATACTGATTAAAAACCCCATGTACGGGTTTTGTATGATCATATTCCCACTGCTCGTCATATTCTTTTTCACCTCTTTACTGAACGAAGGACAACCTGTAGAGATGCCAGTAGGTGTTGTAGATCAAGACAACACACCCACTTCTCGCCGTTTGATACGAAACTTGGATGCTTTTCAGAATACTCAAGTGGTTGCGCATTATCCAAACATGAACGATGCCCGACAGGCGATGCAGCGCAATGAGATATATGCGTTCCTACTCATACCCAATGGTACGACCGAAGGCATGGTGAGTGTGCGCCAACCAAAGATTTCCTTTTATTATAGTAGTGTAACACTCGTTGCTGGATCTACCTTGTTCAAGGATCTGAAGACCATTACCACATTAGGCTCGGCAGGCGTGTCAGCAGCCAAACTATCAGCGATGGGGAAAACTGACGGGGAGATACGAACCTTTTTGCAACCCATTGCTCTCGACCTACACATGGTCAACAACCCATGGGCGAACTACAATGTCTACCTCAGTACCACGATGATTCCAGGCGTGCTTATGCTTTTTATCTTCCTCATTTCTGCTTACTCGATAGGAACAGAACTTAAGTTTAAGGAGTCGAAAAAGTGGTTGGGGATGGCTGATAACAACATCTATGTGGCAATGATGGGTAAGATGTTACCACAAACCATCATCTTTCTCACCATATTTTACGCCTTCGAGGTTTATATTTATTATGTGCTTCAATTTCCACATACAGGAGGTTTGCTGACTATTTTAATCACTGGACTGCTTGCCGTGCTTGCTTCACAAGCGTTCGGAATCTTCATTTTCGGACTTGTTCCCTCGCTTCGAATGTCAATGAGCCTTTGTTCTCTATGGGGAGTGTTGAGCTTTACCACCAGTGGTGCTACCTTCCCAGTGTTTTCCATGAATCCTATGATAGAGGCAATGGCACAGCTTTTCCCGCTTAGGCATTATTACATGCTCTACCAGATGTGCATCTTCAATGGATTTCCGTTAACCGACGCATGGTTCAGCCTGTTGGCATTGGGCATCTTCATCATTCTGCCCGTGTTTACGATGCGAAACATCAAACGAGCGATGCTTATTTATAAATACATCCCATAAAACATTTCAGGGCAAAAACCTACAACCTGTTAAATCATTCAAGGAGCAAAAAATTACAATGAACGACGGCTTATTATATAGAATCAAAGAAGGCATACAGGATATGTGCTACATCTGGATGAAGGAAATCCGTTCATCGTTCACCGACGAGGGCGTTTTGATATTCTGCATCTTGGTACCACTTCTCTATCCTCTGCTCTATTCTTGGGCCTACAATAACGAAGTGACAAGGAACGTTCCTGTGGCTATCGTCGACTATGCCAACTCACAGTTAAGCCGAGAATTCATTCGTAGTATTGACGCATCACCAGACACCAAGGTTGCTTACTACTGCAACAGTCTCCCTGAAGCGCAAGATTTGGTAGCCAAACAGGTGGTACATGGCATCGTTTACATACCCGAAGACTTTTCAAAAAAGATATATAGAGGTGAGCAAGCACACGTGAGTGTGTACTGCGATATGAGTCTTATGCTCACTTATAAAGCCATTTTACAAAGCGCACAAGCTGCAGCCAGTAGTCAAAACACAAAACTCCAAGTACAACAAACAGGAGGGTATACACAGCGAGATGATGAAATTGCCACCCAACCTCTTGCTGTAGATGAAGTACAAATCTACAACTCAACGGGAGGATATGGCAATGCCATCATTCCGGGAGTGCTGATGATGATTATTCAGCAAACGCTACTCTTGGGCATTGGCTTAGCTGCTGGTACTGCAAGAGAGAACAACAGATACCAAGACTTGGTTCCTATCAGCCGCCATTATAATGGCATCTTTCGTATCGTGTTAGGGAAATCCATGGCCTATTTCATGCTTTACATCGTACTCGGTACTTATTTAGCACTGGCGATACCCAAGTTTTTTGGTTTTACCTCATTAGCCACAGAGAGTTCCCTCATCGGATTACTTGTACCTTATATACTCGCTTGTATATTTTTTGGAATGACATTATCGTGCCTCGTACGCTATCGAGAAAACGTAATCCTTTTAGTTGTATTTACTTCCATACCCCTTTTGTTCATGACTGGGATATCATGGCCGCAGCATAACATACCAGGAATGTGGCAAGGAGTATCGACTCTCTTCCCCTCTACCTTTGGTGTACGGGGATTCTTACGTGTTCATAGTATGGGAGCTACGTTGGCTGACATCCGTACCGAATATCAAGCACTGTGGATACAGGTGTTAGTGTATTTCATACTCACTTGCCTTGTGTATCGTTATCAAATCATTCATACTCGTCGCCAAGCGATTGACCGCTTCGAATATTTGAAGAATAAGGCAAAAGCAGCTAAAGAAAGTAAGGGAAACGACTAAGTCTTGAAGAAATTCTCTTTACGAATTCTTCCCCTGAAACAAACATCTATCAAGAACAGAAACGATAAAGAGGAGGTTCGTGAGTTCAGAATTGACACGAATCCCTCTCGTGGGAACAGTCCTTGTAAAGTGAAGATTTAAGGCTGGTTCTATAAATTACCACCGCACATAGTCATGAAATGTTTATGAAGTACGTTTTGTTTTCTTTTGGCTTCTTTTTGGTTCAAAATGTAAGTTCGTTCAGTCGTGTAGCTCGCTACACTCCTTCAC
>NZ_JRPQ01000082.1 GCF_000762405.1 Hoylesella timonensis S9-PR14
ACTTACATTTTGAACCAAAAAGAAGCCAAAAGATAACAAAACGTATTTCATAAAATTTAATGACAATATGCGGTGGTAATTTATAGAACCAGCCTAATTTACTTTTATCTTTGCGAAGATAAATAAATTTTAGTGAAAATACAAATGAGTATCGAAAAAAATCCATTATCTTTGTATAGCGTATTGAGTTGTTCATATTTTATCGAACAATCTCTGGCTTTTTTTATAGGAATAACAGTGTTATGAAATCTCTAAAAGAACTATACAAAATAGGAAAAGGCCCTTCGAGTAGCCATACGATGGGACCGCAATTGGCTTCAAAAATCTTTTTGAGTAAGTATCCTCAGGCAAACAGCTATGAAGTTACGCTCTATGGAAGTTTGGCAGCCACAGGGAAAGGTCACTTGACCGATGTGGCTATCGCTGGTGTTTTGGGCGAACACAAAGATTTGGATATCGTTTGGAAACCGCAAATATTCCTCCCTTTTCATCCTAATGGCATGCTGTTCAAGGCTTTTGATGCGCACAAACAAGAGATAGGCGAGTGGACTGTTTATAGTGTGGGCGGTGGTGCTTTGTCCGAAGGCAAGGGCAAAGACGACATGTTCAACACAAAGAGTGTCTATGAGATGACTACCTTGGCAGAAATCATGGCATGGTGCGAAGAGAATGGGCGCAGCTATTGGGAGTATGTCGATGAATGTGAAGACGATGATATATGGGACTACTTGCTCGAAGTGTGGCAAGTGATGAAAGAAGCTGTGGAGAGAGGTATCAACCATGAAGGTGTCTTGCCTGGTCCTCTGAACTTGAGACGTAAGGCTGCCAGTTATTTCGTGAAAGCCAATGGCTACAAAAAATCACTTCAGTCACGGGCGTTGGTCTATGCGTATGCGTTGGCTGTGAGTGAAGAGAACGCTTCGGGAGGTACCATTGTGACCGCACCCACATGTGGTTCTTGTGGAGTGATGCCTGCTGTGCTTTACCATTTGTCGAAAGGACACGGCTTCAGTGATACTCGAATTGTGCATGCCATGGCAACAGCTGGCTTGTTTGGGAACATTGTCAAGTACAATGCTTCAATCTCAGGAGCTGATGTTGGTTGTCAAGGTGAGGTTGGTGTAGCTTGTGCGATGGTATCAGCAGCAGCTTGTCAACTATTTGGGGGCAGCATTGCTCAAATAGAATATGCCGCCGAAATGGGACTCGAACACCATTTGGGAATGACATGCGACCCTGTTTGTGGATTAGTTCAAATCCCTTGTATCGAGCGAAATGCCTTTGCGGCAACCAGAGCTTTGGATGCAAACTTATACGCTACGTTCTCGGATGGCAAGCACCATGTATCCTTTGATAAAGTGGTTCGGGTGATGAAAAAGACGGGTCATGACTTACCTTCCTTGTACAAAGAGACGAGTGAGGGTGGGTTGGCTGCCGAAATTTGTTAGCGGGAGGCTTGAAATCCCTCTAACAATTCGTACTTCTTGTGCATCATTCTGTTGTATATGTTGCGCAACCACCAAGGACTACAGCATACGAAAAGACTGCCAATGACGATGAGCAGGATATAAATCTGAAAATTGTTCAGGAAGATTTGCAACACCGACATGAATGCCACTGGTGCAGTTAAGCAGATGATGTTGATGAGCGACTGTCGGTAGTTGTTGAGAGAGTAATTCTTATTGATAAACTTTTTGTTGAGTGGAGTGCACTGTTTGTTGTACACAGCCAATTGAAAAAGCAAAAAGTATTGAAATCCCGCCGTGAAAACCGCATAAGAAACGATTTGAAGAACATCAAACTTCCCTGAAAATACGGTGAGAAGCATGAGTATCAACGGCATGATGAGCATTCCCACATAAAAGAGATATTTGGCTTTGAGTAAGCTGAGAATATTCTCTTTTTGTACCATGAGACAGTCGATGTAATTGCCCTCGTAGTCCATAATGCGTGAAAGCGACATCGTACCAAATATCACAAAGTTGTAAAAACCAAAGAAGTTGGTGGAAAAATTCCCATCATAAACGTCAGTGAAAGCCAACAATAATGAAAAAAGTATGACAATTGACATGCTTCCAATGAACGTTTTGCGAGGGTTTTTATTACGAAGAATCGATTGAATTTCGAGTTGTAAATAAGTTCCTACATCCCCATAGTTTTCAAACAAAGAGAGTTTCTTAAGTGTAGACGCATTGGTTTTCTCTGTATTTTCCAGTTCGCTTGTGATATGGGTATATTGAATGTGGCGGTTCAGCACGATGAGCGCAATCAATAGTACTATGGAAGCGAGGTAGGGGAGTGGGTTGTTCGCTTCTATAAGCGTTCCTATCGTGGCATAAACAGAAAGCAAATTCTCTATTCCAGCGTTCTCTCCAATATACCAAGGTGACGCTAAAATGGCAAAAATGCCGATAGGTAACAGCCACCAAAATACAGAGTCTGTGGTCAAAATTCGTGTGATATCATAAACTTGTCGGTTCAGATAAATCAAGAGCGTGTAGAAGATAAGGACCTCAAGACTTATCAATATTCCAAAGCTAAACAGCACAGACATCAGCAAATAGGGGATGATGAAGGCGTACCAAATAAAGTTTGAGGCTTTGAAGAACGACATGCCGATGAAGTTGTCAATGCAGGTGTATTTGGAAATGGGAAGGAGTATGTAGGGTTTTACTAATTGGGCAGGGGCTTCTTGGGTGGTTAAACTAAACATAAAGTCAGCCGCAAGAATGAAAGGAATGATGGAACAAATAAATTCCAGCGATGTCATGGAGGTGCTGCCTTGTACAAGAAGAGAGAAAAGAATAGCCAAAAATGCCATGTAAATCAGCCCAAAGACGATTCCTACCCACATCACAATTTGGGCAATTTTGTTTTGTTGAAAGCTCAAGCTACGCTTTTCTGCAAGTTTGCGATGCCGCCACATCATCTTAAAGAGTGCAATTCGCTTTTGAAAGTCTGTGGCTGATAAACAAAGTTTTGTTCGGTTCATCATGTTGTGGCTTGACTTAGATGGAGAAGGATGCGTTGGCTGGTTGGCTTATCTCAAATCAATCACTTCTGCAGAAGGGAAATCTCGTGATTTGAAAACAAACAAGTTGTCGGGTAAGTTCTTGGTACGGAAGTTACGAACTTGAATGGTAGACCATTGATTGCCTTGCTTGATTTTGATTTGTGCAGGGATGTAATTACCCTTATTGATTAAAATGTACATCTCGGAAATACTGCTGCGCTTGTTTTGGGCAACCATTCGTATCTGATAATTGTTCCCAACGGTTTTGCTATACAGTTGGTATCCAGATTTATACATATAGATAAAAGTATAAGGATTCATGGAAACCTGTTGCGTATGTGAAGGAGAGGAGATGTTTACTTCGTTGGTTTGTTTCAGGTAGCTCCATTGTGTTTTGCCGTCGAACCACACCGTAGCCTGTGGTGTACGGGCATAAAACTTTGTGCCTTTAATGACGATAGAGCCATTGGTTTTACCCAATTTAGGATGCGAATAGGTGAAGTTGGCACTCGCACCCGCCTTGTTTCCGATGATAGCAGCTGTCTTATCAAGAATTTTTCGTGCCTGTTGGTTGTTTTGGGCATTGATAGTAATAGAAAGGGTCAATGCAATAAATACTGCTCCTGCTTTCAAAAAAATATTCTGTAATTTACGTTGTTTCATATTGTTGATGTTGTTTATCCATGTATGTTACTGATGATAGCATTCAGAGACGCTTCATCCTGAACCAATACATCGCGCGGTTTACTACCTTGTGCTGGTCCTACGATTCCTGCAGCTTCTAACTGATCCATCAATCTTCCTGCACGATTGTACCCTATGGAGAAGCGTCTTTGAATCATACTCGTGGAGCCACTCTTAGAAGTGACAATGGCATGGGCAGCTTCTTCAAAGAATGGGTCGAGGCTCTGAATGTCATTTCCTCCGCCAGTAGTCCCTGTTTTCCCATCAACAGCAGGCTCTGGCAGTTGCAGAGGTTCTACAGGACCGGGCTGATTTTCTATAAATTCGTTGATTCTTTCTATCTCTGGCGTGTCTACAAACGCACACTGAACACGGACAGGTTCGTTACCATTTAAGAAAAGTAAGTCTCCACGACCCACTAATTGGTTGGCACCCGGTCTGTCTAAGATAGTTCTCGAATCAATCATAGCACTAACTTTGAATGCCATTCTGCCAGGGAAGTTCGCCTTAATATTACCCGTAATGATGTTTGCCGTAGGACGTTGTGTCGCAATAATCATGTGAATACCCACCGCACGAGCTAACTGTGCAATACGCGTGATAGGCATTTCAATCTCTCTACCAGCAGTCATAATCAAATCGCCATACTCATCAATGATGACAACGATATAAGGCATATATTCGTGTCCTTTGGTTAAGTTGAGCTGATGATTGACAAATTTACGGTTATATTCTTTGATATTACGTGCTCCAGCTAATTTCAGCATGTCGTAGCGATAGTCCATTAAGGTGCAAAGCGAATTTAACGTTCTCACCACCTTCGTTACATCGGTGATGATAGGTTCGTCATCATTCCCCGGAGCCGTTGCCATAAAATGATCTGTAATGCGAGAGTAAACACTAAATTCTACTTTCTTAGGGTCGATGAGGACAATCTTCAACTCATTGGGATGTTTTTTGTAGAGTAGTGAAGTAATGATAGCGTTAAGTCCCACAGATTTACCTTGTCCTGTTGCTCCAGCTACTAAAAGGTGCGGAATCTTTGCCAAATCAACCATGAATACCTCATTGGTAATGGTTTTTCCTATGGCTAAAGGCAGTTCCATCTTTGACTCTTGGAATCTCTTGGAATTCAAGATGCTTTCCATAGACACAATGGTGGGCTTCTTGTTCGGCACTTCAATACCAATTGTACCCTTGCCTGGAATTGGAGCGATAATACGAATGCCCAACGCAGCCAAGCTCAGCGCAATGTCATCTTCAAGGTTTCTAATCTTAGAGATACGTACACCTTCGGCTGGTGTTATTTCGTAAAGGGTGATAGTAGGACCTACGGTTGCCTTAATTTCACGAATGGCGACCCCAAAGCTGTTAAGCACTTCGACAATGCGAGCATTGTTGGCTTTGATTTCCTCCATATCCACTTGGGGTTTGTCTTCATCGTTGTACTTCTTAAGCAAGTCAAGTTGTGGATATTTGTAATTTAAGAACGGCTCTTTAGGATTGATAGGTGTCTTCAAAACCTCTTCTACGGTCAAGGTTTTACCCGTTGCTTTTTCTCCTTCGGTAGCCACCTCAACCGTTAAGTTGCCGTCATTGTCACCCTCGGCATTCGAAGATTGTGCCGATGTTTTCGGCGTTTTTTTACCTTCTTGCTTGTTTAGCATGGACACATCGGTGAGGTCTACCACTGTTGACTGTGCCTCTTCTTCAGGTTCTTCAGAAGGATTAACGTCCTCTTCTGCGTCTTCCTCAGGTTCCACTATCGCTTCAGGTTTCGCCTCGTTATGGTGGGAAAGATTTGTCACCGTAAAGGGAATCTTACTTGTCAGATACTTCACAGGGTTCAAAGCCTTTCTGATGACTTCTATGGTTTCTGCACTCAGGTAGGTTAAGAACATGAGTGCCACTAACAACAAGACCGCTGTTAAGCCGGGAGGACCTACCAAATTCTCCAATTGTTGGACACAAAAGACACCGTGGTTGCCGCCAGGATTGAAGACTTGGTCACCCATAATGGGGGTTGCAAACTTCGCTAAAGTGACAGAACTCCATATCATTACAACGGTACAACCAAAGAACCATTTCCAAAGGTTGACGTGGTAAGCTTTCATGAGCTTCAAACCAACCAAAATGAAAAATGCTGGGATGAGGAATGAAGGGATGCCAAAATTGAGCGTGATGAGCGAGTAGGCGATGATAGCCCCTATACTTCCACAGTAATTTGCAAAGGATTGGTCGGCATTCATCCATTCTCTGGGGCGCAAATCTTCAAGAATACTCTGATCTGCTTGACCCGTAGAAAAATAAGAAACCATTGCAATAATGACGTATATTGCAATGACTAATAAAATAACTCCTAAGAGGAAGTCCGTCTTCTCGTTACTCAATATATTTTGAAAGCCAACAGCTTCTCCTACATTTTTAGGCTTGCGTTCTGGCTTCTTTCTTTTCACGCCCATATTATATCCTGTGATTTGATTGCAAAAATAGTGTAAAAATGTCAGAATCCTTTATGTTTTCAGAACTTTTTTCTATTTTTGCAAAACATAAAAATAACGAACTATGATGCGAATACTTTATAGTAAATTTAACAAAGAAGCTATCCACGAACTTCCACAAGTTTTATTTACGGGTCGAATCATAGTCATCACCTCAGAGAAAAAGGCAGAAAAAGCGGTTGATTTTCTTCTCAAGCAAAGTATTTTGGGTGTTGATACAGAGACGCGTCCCGTGTTTAGAAAGGGGCAATCTTATAAGGTCTCTCTGCTTCAAGTGGCGACGCATGACACCTGTTTCCTGTTCCGATTGAATATTTTAGGCATCACTCCATCTATCAAACGATTGTTGGAAAATACAGAAACCAAGATGATTGGCTTATCTTGGCATGACGATCTCTTGGCTCTCCATAAGCGATCTGATTTTAAGAAAGGTAACTTTATTGATTTACAAGACATTATCGGAGATTTAGGAATTAAAGATTTAAGCCTACAAAAGTTGTATGCAAACATTTTTAGGCAAAAGATTAGTAAGCGTCAACGACTCACAAATTGGAACAATGAAACGCTCTCAGAAAAGCAAAAGCAATATGCTGCCACCGATGCTTGGGCGTGTATTCAGCTGTATGAAGAAATTATGCGTCTCAAAGTGAGTGGGGATTACCAGTTAGTGCAGGTGGAGGAAGAATCTAAGAATAATGAAGTAAAGAATGATTAGCAAAACAATTCAACTAAAGAAAGGTAAAGAGGAGTCTCTCAATCGGTTTCATCCTTGGATATTTTCGGGCGCTATCCTAAAAAAAGATGATGACATTGAAGAGGGTGAAGTCGTGAAGGTTTACACGCACGACAAGCGTTTCATCGCCTTGGGGCATTATCAAATAGGCTCCATAGCGGTGCGAGTGTTGTCGTTTAGTGACACAGAAATCTCGCTCTCGTTTTGGGTATCTCGTCTACAGTCTGCATTCAACATGCGGCGAGCCATTGGACTTGCTGACCTTTCTGATAACAATACCTTCCGATTGGTGCATGGAGAGGGTGATAACCTACCGGGATTGATTATCGACTGCTATGGCACGACAGCCGTGATGCAAGCCCATAGCGTGGGAATGCATCGACAGCGGCATGAGATATGCGAAGCCTTAAGGCAGGTAATGGGCAGCCGAATAGAAAGTGTGTATTACAAAAGTGAAACTACACTACCTTATAAAGCCGATTTGGGACAAGAAAATGAGTTCTTGTTAGGTGCCAGTAAAGATGATGTCGCCCTTGAAAACGGATTAAAATTCCATGTGGATTGGCTGAAAGGGCAGAAGACAGGCTTTTTTATCGACCAACGAGAGAATCGTTGTTTGCTTGAAAAATATGCGCAAGGTCGCTCGGTTCTTAACATGTTTTGCTACACTGGTGGTTTTTCTGTGTATGCCATGCGAGGCGGAGCTAAGTTAGTACACTCCGTTGATAGTAGTGCCAAAGCTATTGAGTTAACCAATGCGAACATTCAAATGAATTTCCCAAATGACGAGCGGCATGCTTCTTTTTGCGACGATGCTTTCAAATTCTTGGATAGTCATGATGCGCAATACGATTTAATGGTGTTGGATCCGCCTGCTTTTGCCAAGCATCGAGGGGCTTTGCGCAATGCCCTAAAGGGTTACACACGTCTCAATCTGAAAGGATTTGAACGCATCAAGCCCGGTGGCATCTTGTTCACGTTCAGCTGTTCGCAAGTAGTTACCAAGGATAACTTCCGTAATGCCGTGTTTACAGCGGCTGCACAGGCAGGCAGGAATGTACGGATTTTGCACCAACTCCACCAGCCAGCCGACCATCCCGTGAACATTTATCATCCTGAGGGTGAGTATCTCAAGGGACTGGTGCTATATGTAGAGTAGCAAGACGAGTGGGGGTACGTGCCCTTCTCCTTGTTTCAAATTGACACAACCATCTGTAGTGAACGACTTTGAGCGACATATCGAGCAGTACATCTCTTCCTTGTCATTATTAAATAAGGAGGAGCTTTACCTCGTGGCTCTATCGGGTGGGGCAGATAGTGTGTGCTTGCTTCGATGTTTACAGAGCTTGGGTTATCGGTTGGAGGCAGTGCATTGCCATTTTCATCTACGTGCAGAAGAGGCGGACAGGGATTTATTGTTTTGTCAAGACCTATGCGCCCAGTTGCAAATACCTTTCCATTCCACTCACTTCGATACCAAGACTTATGCTCAATCTCATGGGGTGAGCATAGAAATGGCTGCTCGAGACTTGCGCTATTCGTATTTCCGAAAAATGGTAGAGGTTCGCCATGCTGCTGCTGTGTGCGTGGGGCATCACAGCGAGGACAGTGTAGAAACGATATTGCTCAATTTGGTTCGGTCGACAGGGATTCATGGATTGACGGGCATCTCACCAAAGAAAGGAATCATTGTCCGTCCACTTCTCTGCGTTAATCGCTTGAAAATCATAGATTACCTCCGATCCATTCAACAAAACTATGTGACCGATAGCACCAATTTTATTGCCGATGTGCAGCGCAACCAAATGCGACTACAGGTCATTCCGCAATTAGAGCAAATCAATCCTGCCGCACAAATCAACATCTTGAAGGCAGCACAACGATTATCGGACATTGCCGACATCTTCGATAAATATTTGTCGCAGCTGGTGCGTTGGCATCCGAAAGAGGGTTATCGTTGGTTTCCTATTGCCGAGCTGACGCACGAATATATCTTGTGGTATCTGTTAAAAGACTTTCATTTCAGCTCTGTGCAGGTAGAACAGATTTGGCAAAACCTCCATGGCGAAAGTGGAAAGCAATGGCAATCGTCCACACACGCACTTTTGTTGGACCGCAATCGGCTGCTCATTGCTGCCCGTTCGGCATTCCCCTCGACGGTGTTGAGCATGCCACGGATAGGCAATTACCGCTATGATGACAAATGGCAGTTGACGATTTCGCAAGAACAACCTGACTTAAGTGCCGCTGACCTCAAAGACCCCCATTGTGCTTTTGTCGACAGTCACCATGTCGCTTTTCCCCTGTGCCTTCGCCCCGTCCGTTCGGCAGACCGCTTTCAGCCGTTCGGTATGAAAGGTTCACAACTGTTGAGCGACTACATGACCAATCGTAAGATGTCGGTTTTCGACAAGCGTATGCAGTTGGTTTTGACCGATGCCCATGACCGCATCGTGTGGGTAGTCAATCAACGAACGGCTAATTGGTGTCGTGTAACGGATGAAACCACTGAAGTTCTTAAGGTTGTGTGTACGGCTGCTCCTTGTCATTCATCATCATTTTGAGTCCTCCGTGTGGCGATAAGCCGCTTCCTTCCATGAAAGCATTTTCACAAAGAACAACCACAGACATTGCAGAAAAGAAAAAAGAAAGTGCACACTTTTGTGCTTTCATTGCTTGATTATCACATTAAAACATTATATTTGCAATATCATTAAAGACAAACACAGTATGAAATATCATCAATTCAAAGGATTGGGCATTGCCGTTGTCACCCCTTTTACACAGAGTGGAGCGGTGGATTATCAGGCATTAGAACGATTGGTGAAGTATCAATTGGAGAGTGGTGCCGACTTTCTTTGTATCCTTGCAACAACGGGAGAAACACCTTGTTTAAGTTGTGACGAAAAGGATGCCATCACATCGTTGGTGAAAGACGTCAATCAAGGTAGAGTTCCGATACTCAAATATTGTGGAGGAAACAACACTGCCGCTGTGATAGCAGAGATGCAATCGACAGATTGGAGCGGAATTGATGGTATCTTGAGCATTTGTCCCTATTATAATAAGCCTTCACAAGAGGGCTTGTACCAGCACTTCAAAGCCATTTCCCAAGCCAGTCCGCTGCCTATCGTGATGTATAACGTGCCAGGACGAACGGGAGTGAATATGAGTGCGGAAACAACACTTCGATTGGCGTGGGAGTGTGAGAACATTGTTGGAATAAAAGAAGCATCGGGTAGCTTGGAGCATGTGGATGAAATGATCAAAGGAAAGCCCGAGAGATTTGATGTTATCAGTGGTGATGATGCCCTTACTTTTTCAATGATTGCCAGTGGTGCGGCTGGTGTAATATCGGTCATCGGTAACGCTTTGCCAAAAGAGTTCTCTCGAATGATACGACTTGAGTTTCAAGGAGAGTACGAACCAGCTCGCAAGATTCACCACATGTTTACCGAACTCTACAGCCTCTTGTTTGTAGATGGCAACCCAGCAGGTGTGAAAGCCTTGTTGAGTGATATGGGATTGATAGAGAATGTGCTGCGTTTGCCTTTGGTGCCGACAACCATTAAGACAAAAGAGAAAATGGCTGCCATCTTAAAGGAAATAAGGATATAAGGGTAAGTTCATCGTTTTTATCTTCTATTGTTAGATAAAAACTTTTCCTACTCCGTGGTGTGAGTATCCATGCTCAACCTCTCTATTTGTAGATTTCACTTACAACGACTGTTGAACTTCAAAATAAAACCGCTGATGCTTACCAACTATTTATGTAAACATCAGCGGTACTGTTTAATTTAATCTATCGTATGATTTGCTGATTTCGCTTTGGTGAAATTACTCGTTCACCATGACAGCGAAGTAATCTCTCTTTCCTGAAGGCCAAATACCTTTGATGTAAAGTACGGGGTCCTTACTGGTGGAGGCTTTCTTTACCGCAAGTTGCAAGTCGCTTAACGATTTCATCGGTGCGTCGTTCACATCCTGAATAATGAATCCCTTTGCGATACCAACCTCTTTCAGCGGTCCGTTGCTCACCTTCATCACCTCTAATCCGTAGCTAATGCGCAGTTGCTCTTTCTGACTCTGCGTGATTTCACGGTAATTTCCGCCTAACACATCCAAGTCAGCCACTTTCACAATGTTGGTGTTTCCTTGTGCATTCTTTAAGGTAACGGTCTTATTTACCTTATTCTTATGGTGTAAGAAAGTAATCGACATCTTGTCGCCAGGATGCTTGCTGTTAATCATTTCTTGCAGTTCTGCCATTTTTGTCACTCTTTTTCCATCGATATGTGTAATGACATCGCCCTCTTTCAAGCCTGCGGCAGCACCAGCGCCATCTTCTTCTACCTTAGCAACATACACACCAGAGTTAGTTCCTAAGTCCACATCCTTGCCTTTGTCCTTTTCTGCGTTGATGTAGTTGAGCACATCTTGTCCTTGAATGCCCAACATAGCACGCTGAACATTGCCATATTTCTTCAAATCTTCTACCACCTTACTCATAATACTGGTGGGGATAGCAAAGCCATAACCAGCATACGAACCTGTTTGCGAGTAAAGCATGGCATTGATGCCGACCAGCTCGCCTTGTGCATTCACGAGCGCACCTCCTGAGTTTCCTTGGTTAATAGCAGCGTCGGTCTGGATGAAACTCTCTACACCGTTGGCATAGAGCGAGCGTGCTTTGGCACTCACAATACCAGCTGTCACCGTGTTGTTCAATCCAAAGGGGTTGCCAATAGCGATGACCCATTCGCCCACCTTCAGTTTATCCGAGTTCCCAATGGCGAGAGTTGGCAGGTTCTTACCTTCTATTTTGATGAGTGCTAAGTCTGTCATTTTGTCTGTTCCAATGATGCGAGCCGAAAATTCTCGGTTGTCACTCAAGGTCACTGTCAACTCATCTGCTCCTTCAACAACGTGATTGTTGGTCACGATGTAACCATCGCTTGAGATAATGACGCCAGAGCCAGTAGCTCTTTTCGGTGGTGTCTGCATTTGTCGTTTTTGAGAACCACCCTCACCAAAGAAGTCTCCAAAGGGGAATCCAAAGAAGTCGGAGAACGGATTGCTTTGTTGCACTTCAACGGTCTTCCCATTTTGTACATATTTAATATGCACAACGGCAGGCAGTGCCTTTTCTGAAGCGTAAGTTAAATCAACGGGTTGTCCTGCAATAGGAGCCTGATCGCCAGCCGCATTTACCTTGATAAACGAGCCAGCCGAAAAAGCTAATGCGATAACACACATGGCTGTGAGCAAATAACTTGAATACTTTTTCATGTAAATTATAATTAAAAAATGTTTTGTAATATTTCGTTAGAAAATGTAAGCACAATGGCTACCATTCTCTTCGTTTTGTTTCTTTACATGCAAATTTAATGTCTAATGCGATGAATATGCCAAAATGTCTTATATCTTTATCCCAATTTAACATTTGCGTTTCGCTCCTTAACGGCTCTTAAGTACTGCATTGCTCTTTTTTACAGAATTTACTGGTTGCAGCAGTTCTATGGAATTGTATGGATTTGTTTTATGGTTCGCAATTTTTTTGTTATCTTTGCTCCCATAAAAACAAGTGCTCTGGCTCTGCCGCTGGTATCAACTGATACGAGAGGAAAGTCCGGGCAACACAGGACACTCCACTTCTGAAAGTAGAAGCTATTGGTGACAGTAGGTGTCGGTAGAAGAAAATAACCGCTCACTGGTAACAGGGAGTAAGGGTGAGAAGGTGGTGTAAGAGACCACCAGCTAACGGGCGATCGTTAGGCTGTGCCATCTGGAGGTTGCAAATTCGCGTAAACCATTGACGGAGAGTTGTCCGCTCGAACACTCGGTAGACTGGGAGCGTCATGCTACAGTAGACCGCTTGTGGCAATGGAGGGTAGAATGCTGGAGTTGGAGGGTGACCTTCAATGTAGATAAATGGTGGAGCACCAGTGCAAACTTGGTGACAGAACCCGGCTTATAGGAGCACTTGATTTTTTTTGTTCATTTGGATACCACAGCGTGCGGACGTAGGTTGAGCGGTCAGGTGGATGTTGTCCTCCTATCAGCATAGATGAGAAACGCCTCTGTTGGAAATGCTCATGCGGCAAACACGGTATATAACGTGGCGAAAGGCGGCTTATCAAGCCCCCGTCCACCTCACTAATAAACTCACACTTCAATGAATCAATCCTTACAAAAATTGAAGAACTTTCTAACCATTGATATGTGGCGACTGAAGTCAGACGACGTTTCTAAACCAAAATATCTGCTGGTGAGTATTCTCAAAAAACTGTATTTAGCCATTACCTTCTTCTTTACCAAGGGAACGAGCGATTATGCGGCAGCACTGACCTATTCCACCTTGTTGGCAATCGTTCCTATCTGCGCTGTTGTGTTTGCTATTGCCAGAGGATTTGGGTTCTCCAAGTACATCGAAGAGTGGTTTAGACAAGCGCTGTCGGGGCAAGAACAGGCGGCTGACATCATTATCCGTTTTGTCAATTCTTACTTGATACATACCCATAGCGGTGTGATACTCGGTGTGGGATTGTTATTCATGCTGTGGACCGTACTCAGGCTTACGAGAACGATAGAGCAAACTTTCAACAGCATTTGGCAGGTGAAACAAGAGCGTGGACTCTTTCGTACGGTGACCGATTACTTGGCAATGGTCTTCATGATGCCTATTATGATTGTGCTCATTTCGGGTATTTCTATTTTCATGACTACCTTTGTAGATAGGGCGTCCAGTTATATGCTGCTTGCTCCTATTTTGCAGATTGCGCTCAACCTGATGCCGTTTGTGATTATCTCCTGCGTATTTGTCGGCTTATACATCTTTATGCCGAATACCAAAGTGAAGTTTTCTGCAGCTTTGGCACCAGGTATCTTGGCAGGTGTTGCGATGCAGTTCTTGCAATTGTTCTATATCCACGGGCAAATGTTGCTGTCCAGCTATAATGCTATTTACGGTACTTTTGCTGCCTTACCGCTTTTTATGTTGTGGATGCAAATATCATGGACGATATGTTTGTTTGGCGCACAATTGTGCTATACCAATCAAAATTTAGAGGATTTAGCCTTCATGACCAACCCTGCCGAACTGAGTCATCGTTACCGTCTCTTGCTGAGTGGGGTGCTTTTGGGTAAGATTTGTAAACGATTCATTGAAGGAAAGAAACCCTATACTGCCCTCGAATTGAAGTTAGAAACCAACATTCCCATTCGCATTACTAACGATTTGTTGTACGACATGACCGTTGTTCACCTTATCAATTCAAGCTATGATGGCGACAGTGCGGAGGGAGAGTTGATTTACCAACCTGCCGAAGTGTTGGATCATCTTACGGTGGGGACTTTAGTCGACCGCTTGGAGGCGTTGGGGGCTTGGCATCTTGACTTGGATTTGCACGACCATTTGGAAACTCCGCAATGGAAAGGTGTGTTCGATCTTCGAAAGAAATACTTGGATGAATTACGAAATATTCCCGTTAGGGATTTAATTCCAGAGGACGATGAGGTTGCCCTGCAACAAGGCACCATTGAACCTTGCTTGCCCAAGAAATGAAAGCAAAGCAATCGGAATAAACAATAAGATAGATAACGATAATAACAATAAAAGAAAATGGAAACTAAATTACCAGATTTTATCAAATACACTGACAAATTCTCAAAGACAGGATTTATCGATAAGATAGCAAGTATTGCTAAGCGAGCTGGTGCTAAGTTGGTGTATGCCGCTCTTGTGCTGTATTATACCCTTGAAAGTGATCAGGTGTCTGTCAAAGACAAAGCAATGATTATCGGTGCATTAGGTTATCTGATTAGCCCTCTTGATGTGGTGCCAGATGCCATTCCAATTGCTGGACTCAGTGACGACATGGCAGTCTTGATTTATGTCTTGAAACGAGTATGGGTTGATGTCTCGGATGATGTCAAGAAGAAAGCCCAATCGAAGATGGCGCAGTGGTTTGATCAAGATGAAATGATTTCGACCGATCAGCTCTTTTCGGAGCGTCCAGAGGATAATCCGGTCTAACAAGCGACAGGACTTCGAAGGGTAGGGGCATGGATGATGCTTTTTAGGCGGTTGGAGTTTTTTGGGCTACTCATCGTCAAGCGCAACCTTACCCATAAACATCATGCACCTGACGCTTTCATCGAAGGCTGATATTTTTGCAGCGAAAGAGCATTCAACAAGCAGTGTTGGCACTATGGGTGAAACGCTGCAGATGAGCGTCATTAATGCTGAATTTTCTTTACAAAGAGCCTCTCATAACTCGCGTGCCAGCAACCAACGTCACACTTGGTCGCAAATACGCGAGTTTTGAGCCATGTTCGTAATCGTTTGTTTTTGAAAGCGTTACGGCTCAAACGCTTCTTTTTCTTCCCTTTTTCCACCTTTCTTTCCAGCTATCCCATTGAGATAAGCCAACAACTTGCATGCCTTAAGCCGGTTTTGTCATGTTTCTAACGCCCTTAAATGGTGTTTCTAAGCTCGTTAAGTCAATGTTCCAACCCGAATAGACGTTTTTTTTGTTCAAATCAGCATCATTTTGTTGGTCATTTGCCTATTGAAATTTTCTATTTTGCAGATTTTCAATGACCGTTTTTTGGTAAAACAACAGGACAAAAACGTCTGAATGTTCTCACCAAAAATCATAAGGGTTAGAATGAGAAAGCGGTGAAAACATGAATGCTGAGACAGCGGCTCATTGATTTATGTGTAATAGTGTTGAACAACGAATTGAACAAATAAAACGAATCAACTCATCAAGACAATGAACGCAAGCGTTCTGCGAATGATACAAATTTGCCGACATCAACATGCCGTGTTTATTAGCTAAATTCGTTTTTATTTGGTGAACGCCTGCGTTCATTGATTTCTGGCAGTGGATTCGTTGCATTTGTTCAATTTGTTGTTGGAATAAAAAAACATGATTGTTTTTGGCTACAAACGACTTTTGAATTGATAGAGGGGTATGCTGAGACAATCATTCGGTTAAAATTTATAATTTTTACAATTTTCTTTTGCATCTTCATCTTAAAATTATTATCTTTGCAACAATAACATTATAGAATAGGACATTATGACAAAAACAAAACAAATTTGCAGATGTTCCGCTTGTGGAAACATCGTTGAGGTAGTGAATGCAAGTACAGGAACATTAAGCTGCTGTGGTAAGCCCATGGAGTTGTTAACAGAAAATACAACTGACGCTGCTACTGAAAAGCATGTTCCAGTGATTGAGAAGACTGACTGTGGTTACCGTGTAACTGTAGGTGAAGTGGAACATCCTATGTTAGAGGCACATTACATTCAGTGGATTGATTTGATTACTGAGAATGGTGTGTTAAGAAAGTTCTTGAAACCAGGCGAAAAACCAGTTGCAGAATTTAAGACATGTGCTAAGAATGTAACAGCTCGTGAGTATTGCAACTTGCACGGACTGTGGAAAGCTACCAAGTAAACAGGGGGTAGAATCCTCCTTGAATATTCGTTGAACGAATCTTCGAATAGCGACCCAATAAAAAAGTCTTCACCCTATGCGTGAAGACTTTTTTAATGATTGTTTTTTGAAAGGAATGCGAGCGTCGAGGAAGTCTCGCTTTTGCGCTCCACTCCCTTATATTTTCGACTGATACAGATAGCGCTTAATACTCCTTTTAGGCGTCTTTTCAAACTCTGTATCGTGAATTTTAATGGCGGAAAGCTTACTGTACGCAGGAATCAACTTATTGAGATCTTGCCTGTTTTGCTCCATGATTTTTTCCAAATCTTCATGGTCAAGTCCAAGTGTTTTCGCTTCATCAAAGTCTGGATAGACGAGCCCAACAAGTTTGTCCCCATCCTGAAGTACCACACTCTCGCTTACCAAAGGCAGAGAGTTAAGCTTATCTTCTATTTCTTCGGGGTAAATATTCTGCCCACTGGCACCGAGAAGCATGTTTTTGGAGCGTCCTCTGATAAAGATGTTCCCTTCACTATCCATCGTTCCCAAATCGCCTGTATGGTACCAGCCGTCTTGATCAATGGCTTGTTTTGTCGCCTCTTCATCCTTATAATAGCCCAACATCACATTCGGACCTTTGGCTAAAATTTCTCCTGCAACGTTTTCAGGGTCGGAACTGTCAATTTTCACTTCCATGAGATAGGCAGGTCTTCCGCAACTTCCTGGCGCAAAAGTCTTCCAATCTGAATAAGAAATGATGGGTGCACATTCTGTTGCACCGTATCCTACCGTATAAGGAAAACCGATGCGGTGTAAGAATTTCTCCACATCTTGATTGAGCGCAGCCCCTCCGATAATAATCTGATATAGATTACCACCAAAGGCTTGATAAACTTCTTGGCATATCTTCTCTTCCACCTTTTTATTGATAACAGGCATATTGAGTAGTAGTTTCAACATATTATTGCTCTCAATCTTTGGATAGACACGCTTTCTGATAATTTTCTCTATCACTAATGGCACCGCAATGATGAGTGACGGCTTGATGTCTGCAAATGCCTTGGCAATGATGGCTGGACTCGGTAAGCGAGTTAAGTAGAAAATATGGCAGCCTGCCAAAAACTCGTATAGGAACTCAAACGCCATTCCGTACATGTGAGCCATAGGGAGAATACTCATCACATGATCTTCTGGCTTTATCTTGTCTTTCAAGTTATGTACAGCAAACATCATATTTCCCCACAGTGCACGATAGGGGAGCATGACTCCTTTTGAGTAACCTGTTGTACCACTGGTATAGTTGATTAGCGCCAACTCATCGGGATTTTTTTCAATATAGTATTTTACATGTTCTTGACGGAAATACTTTGGATATTTTTTCCCAAACATTTCGTTGAGATGTTCACGTGCATAAGTTAATTTCTCTGTTCTGGACTCCACCAATGAGTAGTCTGGAAGATAGATAATACCCTCTAAGTCGGGCATCTGAGTTGCATCGATGACCGTGGCTACCACATCGCCAACAAACAACAGTTTGGCTTCGCTATGATTTACAATGTTGTGAATTTGTTCTGCTGTAAACTCGTGCAGAATAGGAACAGCCACTGCTCCGTACGTCAAAGTTGCTAAGAATGCGCATGCCCATGCAGAACTATTACGACCGCAGAGCGCAATTTTATCTCCCTTTTCCACACCACTATTTTCAAACAGGATGTGTAGCTTCTCTATCTTTCGCGCTACATCGTGATACTGCAGTGTAGCACCTTGATAATCTGTCAGCGCATCAAGCGTCCAGTGGTCTATGATACTCTTTTCAATGAGCGCATTAAAACTCGATATTTCTATCCCGTTTGCTGTATGCTTTGGGCTGTTTGTTAATTCGTTCATGTTCGTAATATTATAATGTGAAGTAACACAGTCGGGTTCTTGCACATTTGTTTCATTTGTGTGCAAAGTTAAGGTGTTCTTTGCACATTAGCAAAAATAATGTGCATATTTTGCAGCAAAATGGTGATTTAATGAACGAACGAGTGCCTTCATCACTATTTTTTGGGCTTTCGGCTGGTTCTATAAATTACCACCGTATATAGTCATTAAAATTTTATGAAATACGTTTTGTTATCTTTTGGCTTCTTTTTGGTTCAAAATGTAAGT
>NZ_JRPQ01000083.1 GCF_000762405.1 Hoylesella timonensis S9-PR14
AAGTGCCTCTCAAAACTCGCGTGAAATCATCCAACGGCAAAGTTGGTCGCAAATACGCGAGTTATGAGCGATGTTTGTAATTTGTTGTTATTGAGATGGTTACGCTTTAGAGACGTCTTTTCATTCCCATTTTTACCAGTTTTTTGCGGTTAAAGCATTGAGATAAGCCTTCAATTTGCATGCTTTAATGCCGTTGAAGTATGTGAATAACACCTCTAATACATGTTTCCAAGAGCGTAAACTCAATGTTTTAGTTTCAATCGACGTTTTATTTGTTAAAATCAGCCCATTTTTGCATGTCGTTTGCCTATTCATTTTTTCTATTTCGCAGATTTTAGATGACCGTTTTTTGGTAAAATAACAGGACAAAAACAACTCCTTCCTTTAGCAAAAAACAGCAAGATGAAAAGGCGTAGCTTTTTTATTGAGAGAGTAGTTGTTGGTAGGACAAGTGAAATCAATGAAAGCGAGTGGGGTAGACGATGAACACAAGCGTTCTGATGAAGAAGGCAACTGTATAGGTACACTTTTGAGGAGTGTAGGGACTGGAGGTGTAGCTTTGAGGCAGCGAAAGCAGGATGTCGCTTGCCTTTGTCGTTGCATTGCCCAATTTAATTAAAAGGTTTACGACCTCTCGGTATTGTACTACGTGAGTATTGATAGCGTGATTAACGGGCTGAAAGCCCAAAAGCACTCAGCTCAGAGCAACGCTCTGGGTAAGCGTGTGATTGGGACTGCGCTCCGTAGGAGCAAAAGCATGCTCAAAGAAATGACCGTCGAATGCGGTGGTATCTCGTATAAAGTCCGTAATTTTGTAGCGGGTTAGAAAATTTCAGCCGTTACTTTGAGTTCGTTTTGCTTCACAGTCATGGCTTTTGAACAACCTCCTTTTATGCACACTTCCATGATTCAACGTGATAACTCCGTAGACAAAGGTTTTGAAGCTCATTGCTTTCATCCACTTAGCACCGATGTGGAGCGTCCTCAGCAATTGAACAATCCGTTCAATTATCGTCCGCATCCGCTTGCTCTTTTGGCGGCAGAGCAGTTGCAGCGGTATGTAGCATCGCAACCGGCATGGCAGGAAGAGATTGCTTTAGGAAAGATGTTTGGCGTTTTGGTGGTGGAAGATGCCCAACAGTCATTGGGCTATTTAGCTGCTTACTCGGGACAAATCGGAGGGCGTAGCAACTGGCTTGGATTTGTGCCTGCGGTGTTTGATTTTCTTGAGCCACAGGGGTATTTTAAGAAACAAGAGGCTTTTATTACTCAAATCAATGCAAGGGTTAAGTGTTTAGAGGTTGATGAGGAATACCAAACGTTGAAAACGAAGTTAAAGGAATATGACCAAACGGCAGCTGCCCAACTGATATCGTTTCAAGAAGAGATGAAAGTCGCCAAAAAGAGGCGTGACCAACAGCGTAGAGAGCTAATTCTGAATGTCGACCAACAGGCTGCCCTCATCAAGGAGAGCCAGTTTATGAAAGCGGAATATAAGCGACTCAAGGAGCGGTTGCGCATCGGAAGGACACCGCTTCTGCAATTATTAGCCGAGCACGAGCAACAAATGGAAGATGCCAAAGCACAACGCCGAACCTTATCGGACGACTTACAACGCTGGCTTTTCTCACATTTCGTCATGTTGAATGCGAAGGGGGAGCAACGTAACCTCCTTACCATCTTTGCCCAAACAGCGCAAGGTGTACCGCCTGCGGGTGCAGGGGAGTGTTGTGCGCCCAAGCTTTTGCAGTATGCTTATCTACACCGTTTGAAGCCTGTCTGCATTGCTGAATTTTGGTGGGGCGCATCCCCCAAGACCTCTGTACGTCATCACGGGCAGTTTTACCCTGCTTGTCGTGGCAAGTGCCTGCCTATTCTTTCTTTTATGTTGCAAGGTTTGAAGGTGGATGCGGAGCAGTCTGTTGAAGAGCAACACAGCCAACTTCCTGTCGTTTATGAAGACGATGCCCTCATTGTTGTGGACAAACCAGCAGGGATTCTTTCTGTTCCGGGACGTTCTCTGCGCCCCTCTGTCTACTCCATTTTGCAAAATCAGATGCCCTCATCGGTCGAGTTGTTTTCCGTTCACCGCCTCGATATGGCTACATCGGGTTTGCTGATATTGGCAAAAAACAGTGTGGTTTACCGTCATCTGCAACGCCAATTCAGGACACATCATGTACAAAAGGAATATATAGCCATCTTGGAAGGAGCGTTATCTCAGCGGAAGGGCGTTGTTACGCTGCCCCTTCGTCCCGACCCTTTTGACCGTCCGCGGCAGGTAGTTGATTGGGAGCATGGCAAAAAGGCTGTGACCTCCTATCGTGTGTTAAATGTACGACACGGTAAAACTTGGGTAGCTTTGTTTCCCGAGACAGGCAGGACGCATCAGTTACGCATGCACTGTGCGCATGCAGAAGGGCTCAACTGTCCTATATTGGGCGACCCACTCTATGGTCATCATGCCAATCGACTTTACCTGCATGCCACTTCTATTACCTTTGAGCATCCCATTTCGGGACGACTCCTCACCCTACATGCTCAACCACCCGCTGACTTTCAAGACGTTTTTATGGGGAGAAAGCATGGATGATTTTCTGGTTTGATAGGATTTGCGGTGATACCTACGGGGTTGCGATTGCTTCAATACAACAACAGAGGGGTTGCGATACGAGCCGCTAACCCCTCTGTTTCCTTTCTTATTATAATAAGGTATATGCTTTTCTATCTAATAAATAGCAATTCACGATATTTAGGCAGTGTCCACAATTCGTCGCTAACGATGAGTTCGAGTTTGTCAATTTGATAGCGTATCTCTTCCATCTTTGGCGCAACGGTATCGTGATAGGCAATCGCTTTCTCGCGTTCAGAAGTTATTTTGTTGGCAATCTTACGTGCATTTATCAGTTCTTCCACACCTGTCTCAATGCGTTGCGTACGTTCAGCAATCTCTCTAATAATCTTTTTGTTACGGCAAGTGAGCTGTTCTGCTTCAGTTCGATCGAATATGTTGAACATGTGGCTCACATTCTCCGCAATTTGACTTTGGTAATGCGTGGCAACAGGGATGATATGATTCATCGTGAGGTCGCCCATCACACGTGCCTCAATTTGAATTTTCTTGGTGTACATCTCCCATTTTACTTCATTGCGTGCCACTAACTCATTGCGTGACATAACCCCAGTGCTTTCAAACATCTCGATACTCTGTTCGTCTAAGTATCTATCAAACACGATAGGACAGCTATTTTCGCAGTCTAATCCACGGCGTTTGGCTTCCTCTACCCATTCATCGCTATAGCCATTGCCATCGAAGTGAATAGGTTTGCAGGTTTTTATATCTTTGCGCAGAACGTCGATGATAGCCGATGTCTTGTCTTCGCCCTTTGCAATGAGTTCATCAACACGTTGCTTAAAGCCATTAAGTGCCTCTGCCATGGCGGTATTTAGCACTATCAACGCACAGGCACAGTTGGCTTCTGAACCGACAGCACGAAACTCAAAGCGATTTCCAGTAAATGCAAAAGGACTGGTACGGTTGCGGTCAGTATTGTCAAGGAATAGCTCTGGAATCTCTGGAATATCGAGCATCATCCCCTGTTTACCATTTAAGGTAAAGAGATCATCTTTATCGGCTACCTCAATGTGATGTAATAAATCAGAGAGTTGCTTTCCCAAAAAGGAGGAAATGATAGCAGGTGGAGCTTCATTGGCACCCAGTCGATGCGCATTGGTGGCACTCATGATCGAGGCTTTGAGCAATCCGTTATGCCGATATACACACATCAGTGTTTCTACCAAGAACACCACGAAGCGCAAATTGTCCTCGGCGGTTTTACCCGGAGCATGGAGAAGCACGCCCGTATCTGTGCTCAAGCTCCAGTTGTTGTGCTTTCCACTACCATTGATGCCTGCAAATGGCTTCTCGTGTAGCAGCACACGGAACCCGTGTTTGCGTGCTACTCGCTTCATGAGCGACATCAACAACATGTTATGGTCGTTTGCTAAGTTACATTCTTCAAAGATAGGTGCCAACTCAAATTGGTTAGGAGCCACCTCGTTATGACGAGTCTTGCAGGGTATCCCCAATTCGAGAGCACGAATCTCCAAGTCTTTCATGTAGGCTTGCACACGTTCTGGAATCGTTCCTAAATAGTGATCGTCCATTTGTTGGTTCTTTGCAGCATCGTGTCCCATAAGGGTTCTCCCTGTTAGCATCAAGTCGGGACGAGCGTGGTATAAATCTTCATCCACCAAGAAATATTCTTGTTCCCAGCCCAAGTTGGTGTGTACCTTTTTTATCTGCGTATCAAAATACTGACACACCGCAGTAGCTGCCACGTCGACAGCATGCAACGACCGCAAAAGGGGAGCTTTGTAGTCTAACGCTTCGCCTGTATAAGAAATAAAAATGGTAGGAATACACAGGGTGTCATCAACGATGAAGACAGGTGAGGTAGGATCCCATGCCGAATAGCCTCGTGCCTCGAAGGTATTGCGAATGCCACCATTCGGGAAAGAAGAGGAATCTGCTTCTTGTTGTACCAAAAGTTTGCCACTAAACTCTTCTATCATTCCTCCCTTACCGTCAAACTCTACAAAGGCATCATGTTTCTCGGCAGTGCCTTCAGTGAGAGGTTGAAACCAGTGTGTATAATGTGTAGCCCCGTTTTCTTGTGCCCACTGTTTCATGCCTGTTGCCACTGCATCGGCGATGGCTCTATTGAAGTGAGCCCCATTATCAATCACATCAGATAGTTGTTGGAATACATTTTCGGGCAGATATTTTTGCATTTTTGCGCGATTAAAGACATATTTGCCAAAATATGCAGAAGGTGGCTCTTTCGGTGTTACTATTTTTAAGGGCGCTTTTTTCGATGCTTCTGCAACAACGTGAAATCTGAAATTATTCATTTTTATACTATTTGTGGTGTAAATCTTTAGAACTCCATCTTGAAAAGATACCGCTAATGGTACAAACAAGTTAGCAGTTGCAAAATTACAAAAAAACTGAAAGTCGTGACAGTGTGTGCCCTTCTTTTTTTAATCGATAGTTTGATGCGTCCACTCTCAACGGTTAATGCTTCGGTATGAAACCTTTTTCTCGCTCTGTCTGTAAGATGCGAGCCAGCTTGTCAGTTACGTCAGGATGGCTGGTAGCTACGTTCTCTCGCTCAAATAGCTCTTTGCTCATGTCGAAGAGCTGTGCGGTTGGGCAGTTGCCTGTCTCTATTTTGGGTCCCCAAGTAATCATCGGCTTTCCATTGCTCGGCTCTATGTATTTCCATTTTGCTGTTCGCACCGACAGTACATGTGCGCTTGACTGCTCAATGACATACGGTCTTCCTGTCTTGTCCGTGCCTAACAGCGCGGATAGTCCACTCTGACTGTCGGGTGCACTGCCTTTAGGAAGGCGCGCTTGTAGCAGGTTGGCGAGGGTTGCCATCAGATCTATTTGGCTTACCAAAGCCTGCGATTCTTGTTTGGCTTTTACCTTGGCAGGCCAACTCACGATGAACGGCACGGCAGTTCCTCCCTCGAAGGCGCTGTATTTGTAGCCACGAAAAGGACCAGATGGGCGGTGTCCACCCAATTTCTCCTCAGCTTGGTCTTGGTAACCGTCATCTATCACAGGACCGTTGTCGCTGGTTAGGATGATAAGGGTGTTTTCTCGCAGTCCCAACTCATCGAGAACTTGCGTGATTTTTCCTACAGACCAGTCGAATTGCACAATGGCATCGCCTCGCAGTCCCATAGGGCTTTTGCCCCTAAAGCGTTGGTGTGGAAATCTCGGCACATGTACATCGTTGGTTGCAAAGTACATGAAGAACGGTTTGTTGCAGTTTTCGCGTATGAAATGTACCGCATGTGCTGTGATGGAGTCGGCTATGTTTTCGTCTTTCCACAAAGCTTTTCCACCCCCTTTCATATATCCAATGCGCCCAATTCCGTTTACTATAGCCATGTTGTGACCATGACTGGGCTTGAGATTGTACATCAGTTCGGGGTTTGTCTGACCCGTTGGTTCGCCTGGGAAAGGCTTTTTGTAGCTCACCTCAATAGGTGCTGAAGAATCGTAGTTAGCCACTTTCCCGTTTTCGATGAATACGCAGGGAACACGATCACTGGTGGCTGCCATGATATAATGGTAGTCAAAGCCCAAGTCTCCCAATGATTGAGCCAATGGTGCGTTCCAATCTTGCTCCGCTGTTTGGTCGCCAAGTCCCAGATGCCACTTGCCAATAGCACTTGTAACATAGCCTTTGCTCTTGAACATGTCTGCCAGAGTGAACTGTCCTGGACGGATAATCATGCCCGCATTGCCCGCTGCCACATCGGTGTCTGTGCGTCTCCAAGCATACTGACCCGTGAGAAGTGAGTAGCGAGATGGCGTACTGGTGGCTGCCACGGCGTGTGCATTGGTGAATCTGATACCGCTTTTTGCCAAGCTGTCCACATGAGGTGTACTCACTCGCTGTGCGTCATAGCACTGCAAGTCACCGTATCCCAAATTGTCTGCTACGATGACGATGACGTTGGGTGATGGACCTGTTTGGCTTGTTTGTGCGCAGACAACGCTCGAAACGGCTGGTGTAACGATGATGGCGACCATCATTCTTGGATGAATTATGAGGGATGTTTTGGCCATGGTGTGTATTTTGTGCGGTTTGCAAATGACAGTAACGAAAAAAGGGGCTTATCACATCGATGGATGGATAAGCCCCAGCTTTAATCGCTATGATGCGAAAAATGTATTACAACTGAGGACCAGCAGCTACAAGAGCCTTACCAGCTTCGTTTGTAGTGTATTTGTCGAAGTTCTTGATGAAGCGTTGAGCCAAGTCTTTTGCTTTCTCATCCCACTGTGATGCGTCACTGTAAGTGTCGCGTGGATCGAGGATTTCGGTAGCAACACCTTCCAACTTGGTAGGAACTACGAAGTTGAAGTAAGGGATAGTCTTGGTAGGAGCCTCGTCAATAGAGTGATTCAAGATAGCATCAATGATACCACGAGTGTCACGGATAGAGATACGTTTGCCTGTACCGTTCCAACCTGTGTTTACTAAGTAAGCCTTAGCGCCATTCTTCTTCATCTTCTTTACCAACTCCTCAGCATATTTTGTGGGGTGCAATTCAAGGAATGCCTGACCGAAACAAGCTGAGAATGTAGGAGTAGGTTCAGTAATACCACGCTCTGTACCTGCCAATTTAGCGGTGAAACCAGAGAGGAAGTAGTACTTGGTTTGCTCCTCGTTCAAGATAGATACTGGAGGCAATACGCCGAATGCGTCTGCAGACAAGAAAATCACTTGCTTAGCAGCAGGACCAGCAGAGATAGGCTTTACGATATTCTTGATGTGGTAGATAGGATAAGATACACGAGTGTTCTCTGTGCGGCTCTTATCTGTAAAGTCAATTTTACCGTTTTCGTCAACAATTACGTTCTCCAAGAGAGCGTCGCGCTTAATAGCTCCATAGATATCAGGCTCTGACTCTTTGTCAAGGTTGATCACCTTAGCATAGCAACCACCTTCAAAGTTGAATACACCATTGTCATCCCATCCGTGTTCATCATCACCAATCAACAAACGTTTTGGGTCGGTAGACAAGGTTGTCTTACCAGTTCCTGACAATCCGAAGAAGATAGCGGTGTTCTCACCGTTCTTGTCAGTGTTTGCAGAGCAGTGCATTGAAGCCATACCTTTCAGTGGCAAGAAGTAGTTCATCATTGAGAACATACCCTTCTTCATTTCACCTCCATACCATGTGTTCAAGATAACTTGCTCTTTGGTTGTAACGTTGAAAGCAACGCAAGTTTCAGAATTCAAGCCCAGTTCTTTGTAGTTCTCTACCTTTGCCTTAGAAGCATTGTAAACAATGAAGTCTGGCTCTTGGTCGAGTTCTTCTTGATTAACAGGACGGATGAACATGTTGGTTACGAAGTGAGCCTGCCATGCTACCTCAACGATGAAGCGAATCTTCATACGTGTGTCTTTGTTAGCACCGCAGAAACCGTCTACTACAAACAAACGCTTGTTAGAAAGTTCTTTCTTAGCCAACTCATTAACGACCTTCCAAGTAGACTCTGTCATCTTGTGGTTGTCGTTCTTATATTCGTCAGTAGTCCACCAAACGGTGTCGTGAGAATTAGCGTCGTCAACAATGAACTTGTCCTTGGGTGAACGACCCGTGTAAATACCTGTTTGTACACAAACTGCACCCAGTTCTGTCTCCTGACCTTTCTCAAAGCCTTCAAGGCCTTCTTTGGTCTCTTCTTCGAACAACAATTCGTAAGAAGGATTGTAAACTACCTCTGTTGTACCTGTAATTCCGTACTTTTCGAGTACTGATTTATCAAACTTTGCCATTATATAAAAATGTATTTAAGTGTGAATAATTATTCTTGATCAATGAATTTCTAATTCGACTACAAAGTTACAGAAAATATATCCGTCGACAAATTTTAGGTTATAAAAAATATATATATCGTTTCTGTTTTAGGTTAAAGAATTGAAAAAAGAAAGCATTGCTTTGATATTTGCAATTTTCACTTTGCAAAAACAAATGGAAATGGCTACTTTTGCAGGATGAAAACATAACACATTGAAAACAATGAAGATTATCAACTTTAGTGAGTCGAACTCGATTATGAACCAGTATTTAATGGAAATAAGAGATGTTGACTACCAGAAAAACCGTTTATTGTTTCGTAATAATATCCAGCGAATAGGTGAATTAGAAGCCTATGAGATATCCAAGACCCTTGATTACGAGAAGAAGGATGTCACTACGCCTTTGGGTGTTGCACAGGTGAATATTCCTGCCAACGAGGTTGTATTGGCTACGATCTTTCGTGCAGGCCTTCCGTTCCATAACGGTTTTCTAAATATCTTCGATCATGCGGGCAATGCTTTCGTGTCTGCTTATCGTCAATATATTGACAAAGAGCAGCATGAGGTGGGTGTGCATGTGGAATATTTGGCTACACCGAGTATTGAAGGTAAAACCCTTATCATTGCCGATCCTATGTTGGCTACGGGGGCTTCCATGGAGTTGGGTTATCAAGCTTTCCTCACAAAGGGAACGCCTAAGCGAATCCATGTCGCTTGCGTCATTGCGACACCAGAGGGTATCGACCACATCAAGAAAACTTTTCCCACGGAGGAAACTACTATCTGGTGTGGAGCAATCGACCCAGGTCTTAACGAACACAAGTATATTGTGCCCGGTTTTGGCGATGCTGGTGACCTTTGTTATGGAAATAAGCTGTAACTACAGTCGTTAGCTGACTGACATAGGGTTTTTATTGATTATTTTTCCTGTTGAAGCAGCATACATACTCACTTGCTTTTTAAGAGATGTTTTTGTGAGAATGTATGCTGTTCGGTGGTTTTATTTTTTGTTTTTGCTACCTTTTTACAATCTTCAGTAGTTCCTTGAAATCGTCAATAATAAAGTCGGTGTGAAGTGATGTCATTTGTTCACGTGTGCCATTGCCGTAGGTAACACCGCAAGTAAATACATTGGCGTTTTGTCCCATTTGGATGTCATACACCGTATCTCCAACCACCATTGCCTCTTGAGGTTGAATGTTTAGATGTGTTAGGGTCATTAAGACAGACTCTGGATGAGGCTTCGCATTCGAAACATCGTTGGCACTCACTACAAAGGGAATGATATCTTTCAGTCCAAAGGTATCTACAAAGTTAAGAAGAGAATGCTTGGAGCGACTACTGGCAATAGTAAGTACGTATCCTAAGCGGTGCAATTCTTGCAAAGTCTCAAGTACATTTGGGAAAAGTGGCACAGCACCGGGAACATTGTTTTCATGAAACACCTTGTCATACGTTGCAACACATTGCTCACCCATTTCGTCTGTCATAGGGATTAAGTCGGTAAAAGTCTGTTTTAAGGGCAGGCCAATCATTTTGGCGCATTGCTCTCGGGTGCGCGGTTCTAAGTGAAGTTGCTCAATAACTTCTAACATGGTGTTGGTAATCAGTGTCTTGGTGTCCGCCAAAGTACCGTCAAAATCGAGAATAATAGCTTTTAAGTGCATGTTTGTTTTGTTAAATGGAAACACAAAGATAATCAAAATACGGCTATCTTCAGGCGAGTAGTGGATAAAAAATGGAAAAACAAATGGGAAGGATAAGAGTTGTTACGGTACTTTTTCGTGTACACAAATCTTACGTTGAAGACTCATATTTTTACAACGAAAAGGCTCTTATCAGATAGCGGAAATAAAATTATCGGTGTGCAGTTTTGGAGACTCATCAATGCTGAATTATCTTTACAAAGTGCCTCTCATAACTCGCGTATTTGCGAACAACTTTGAAGTTGGTCGCAAATACGCGAGTTATGAGCAATGTTTGTAATCTGTTGTTATTGAGGGTGTTATGGTTATAACATCGTTTTTCATTCATAAATATACCACTTTTTTGCCGCTGAAGCATTGAGATAAGCCTGCAAGTTGCATGCTTTAATGCGGTTATTACATGTAGATAACACCTCTAAAGCGTGTTTCCAAGACTGTTAAGTTAATGTTTCAGCCTGAAAAGGCGTTTATTTTTTGAAAATCAGCCCATTTTTGTTGTGCGTTTGCCTATTGATTTTTTCTATTTTGAAGATTTTAGATGGCCGTTTTTTGGTAAAAT
>NZ_JRPQ01000084.1 GCF_000762405.1 Hoylesella timonensis S9-PR14
ATTTTTGCATGTCGTTTGCCTATTGATTTTTTCTATTTTGAAGATTTTAGATGGTCGTTTTTTGGTAAAATGATAGGACAAAAACAGTAGATGTCTTTACGCCGAAAGGTTAGTATTGAAAAGTATGATAACGAACATCGTTAAAATTTATGGCTGCCATTTGGTGGCGTTTATTAATTTCGATACCTTTGTAAGCGGAAACTATAATATATGCAATGGAGGTAATAGAGAATCTTTTCAGGGGATTTCCTGAACTCTGGGGCGGAGGAGTTGCCCATTCGGTAATGATATTATCGTTGGTTATCACGATTGGTTTGTCATTGGGCAAGCTGAAGGTACGCGGGGTGTCGCTGGGCTTAGCTTGGATATTGTTTGCGGGTTTGCTGTTCGGGCATTTTCAGTTTAATTTGGACGAACATTTGCTTCACTTTCTCAAAGAATTTGGCTTGATATTGTTTGTCTATTCTATCGGACTTGAAGTAGGACCCGGTTTCTTTTCTTCTTTCAGACGAGGCAGCAATACGCTCATTGGGTTGGTGACAATAGTGATAGCCATGAGCTTGGTTATCGCCATTTCCATTTATTACATATCGGATACACCGATTACCACTATCGCCGGAATTTTGTCGGGTGCTGTAACGAATACGCCTGGCTTGGGTACTGCACAACAAGCTTACAGTGACCTGCGTCACATTGATGCTCCTACCATTGCCAGCGGTTATGCTGTGACCTATCCCATGGGTGTATTGGGAGTTATCATTTCGTTCATTATTTTGAAGTGGGTGCTTCGGATTAATGTGAAAAAAGAAGAGGCTGCCGCTTTGGTCGGTGTGGGACACTTAGAAGAGGTGACGGTTAATACTTTTGCGGTGAAAGTGAGCAACGAGATGATGCAAGGGGTGACGGTAAAGCACCTCAGAGAGCTGTTGAAACGCAATTTTATGGTTTCTCGCATTTATCGCGAGGGAACTCAGATACATCAAAATATCGTCAGTGCACAGACAACGATTCAGCTCGGAGATAGCCTACTCATCGTTAGTCGACCGAAAGATGAAGAGCCTATTTGTGCTTTGTTGGGCGCAAAAGAGGAAATAGACTGGAAGAAGTTTGGGAAACAAATGGTATCTCGTCGCATCTTAATCACCAAGTCATCGGTCAATGGCAAGACATTAGAGCAGATGAAAATACCAAACACCTTTGGTGTGAACGTGACACGTGTTAATCGTTCGGGTGTTGACTTGGTGGCAACAGGACAGTTGAAACTGCAGATGGGTGATAAGCTGACGGTGGTGGGCAATGAACTTTCCATCAGTCATGTAGAACAAGTGTTGGGCAACTCTATGAAGCGTCTCAACAGTCCTAACTTAATTCCTATCTTCTTAGGTATTGTTTTAGGCTGTATCTTGGCAAATGTACCTCTCTTTATACCGGGTATTTCGGCAAGTCTACGCTTAGGTTTGACGGGTGGCCCTCTCATTGTGGCTATTTTGATTGGTTATTTTGGTCCTAAATACAATTTGGTGACTTACAACACTATCAGTGCCAACCTCATGTTACGTCGCTTCGGATTGTGTATATTCTTGGCTTGTGTGGGACTTGGAACAGGTGAGGACTTTGTCCAAACCATTGTATCGCAGTCGGGCATGCAATGGATTTTATACGGTTTGTTGATAACAATGTTGCCCATCCTCTTCGGGGGAATCATAGGCAGATATGTATTCCACATTAATTACTTCACGCTGGTGGGAGTGCTGGCGGGTGCCCATACCAACCCTCCTGCATTGGCTTATGTCAATGATATGACGCAGAGCGATTCTCCGTCGGTAGGTTATTCCACCGTATATCCATTTGCCATGTTCTTAAGAATTCTGACAATACAGATGATGATTTTTGTGTTCGGATAAAGTTTCTTGATAGATGACGAAGAATAAACAAATAACGACAGATGCACAGCTGGTGCATCGTAAACTGGATTTACTGTTACAAGTAGGGTGCTACTTGATGGATTGTTCTGCTGACACCACCTTGATAGTTCGGGATATGAAGCGTGTAGAGGCATATTTGGGACTGGAGAGCCAGTTTCTTCACGTGTATATCAACTACAATGTCATTTTGGTGAACTACAGTGATGAAAGCACTTCCTATACAAGATTTCGCAAATGCGATCGCCATGCCATTGATATGGCAGGGATTACTCGAGTAAGTCATCTTACATGGGATGCGATTCGGTATAATTACAGCTTAGATGAGTATCAGGAAAAAATAGATGCAATCAAGAAGAGACCACGTTATTACACGCCTTGGCAGGTAGCCACTGCTGCAGGATTCGCCTGTGGTGGCTTCTGTATACAGTTTGGTTGTGATTGGCCAGCCTTCTTTTATGCGTCGTTGGCAGCTATCCTTGGTTTCCGGCTGCGTATGTTTTTGGGTGCGAAGGGTGCCAACACATACATTTGTATTTGCATGGGTGCATTCGTTTCCACGATTGTGGCATGGCTCAGCTCGTTCCTTTCGCTAAATGAAAGTATAGCCTCCTTGATACCATCGTTCATGCTTACCAACACTCCTTGGCATCCATTGTTGGCGTGTGCTTTGTTCATTGTGCCAGGTGTTCCGCTCATCAATTTCGTGAGCGACATGCTTGGTGGACACATACAGACAGGGTTAGTCCGTGCACTTAACGTCTTTCTCATGATTGTAGCCATGGTCTTTGGTATCGGTTTTGCTATTAAGGTGTGCGGAATTGATAACTTTGCGCACGACCTATCCATGACACCGCACCATACTTACTTAGAGTTTGCCATTGCGGCAGCAATCTCGGCGATGGGATTCTCTACCATATTTAATATTCCAAAAAAACTTTTACCAATCATTGCCATAGGGGGTATTATTGCTGTATGCAGTCGTAACTTTGTGAACTTGGGTCCCAGTACGGGTAATATAGGATTGGATCAAGGGCTTATAGTAGGCTCGTTGGCAGGGTCAACGTTAATCAGTCTGGTGTGTACCGTAGCGATGCACTGGTTTCATACGCCTCATCAATGCTTGTCCATACCCAGTGTGATACCAATGGTACCAGGGGTGTTGATGTATAGAGCATTGTTTGCTTTTGTGGAAATGCAAGGCGTTGTGGGCGAAGTAACGGTAGGCATGCACAACTTCATGCTTGCTTCTTTGGTTATTTTGGTGATTGCCATTGGCGTGGCTATTCCCAATATATTTGTTCATAGTATGCTGTACAGTCGGCGAAAAATAAAATTATATCGTTTATTAGTTCAACGCAAACACATGGACATTGAGAATATTGATGCCAAGATACAGTAGTTTTATTAAGAGTGTGGGCATGGATTGTCAACCAAGACATACCTTTATATTCACGGTAAAAGGATGATATGGAAATTAGACAGCTGAAATACTTTCTCAAAGTGGCCGAAACGCTCAATTTTTCTGAAGCAAGTCGGCGGTTATTTATAACGCAGAGTACGCTTTCTCAGCAAATCAGTCATCTGGAAAAGGAGATTGGTTTGCCACTGTTTGAGCGAAATAGTCATGAGGTTTATCTCACAGAGCCTGGCAAAGAATTGTTGCCTTATGCCATGAAAGCCGTTGTTGCCACCGATTCTTGCATCGCTCACATAGAAGACTTAAAGCAAATGATAACGGGCGAGTTGAACATTGGTGTGACTTACTCGTTCAGTACCATCATGATGGATACGATGGTAGATTTTATGAAAACCTATCCCGGTGTGAAGCTCAACATCTTTTATCATTCTATGGATGAACTCTTAGAGATGTTAAAGAGCCGGAAGGTAGATTTTGTTTTAGCCTTTTTACCGCTTCAGTCAGACAAAGAAATTGATAGTCGTACTATCTTTACTAACCGTCTAGCAGCCATCGTCAACCAAAACCATCCCTTGGCAAAGCAGCAACGCATCCACTTAAAGGAGTTGGAACGTTTCGGACTGGTGTTGCCTGCACGTGGTCTGTTGGCTCGGCATGCCTTTGAACGACTGATAAGTCATCAAGATTTGGAGCTAAAAGTTAAGGTTGAAGTGAATACCATCGACTTGATATTCCAACTGTTGCATCGTTCCAATTACATTTCTATCTTAGCAGAGTCCACGGTTGTACATGAGGAAGGCTTGAAAGCGCTTCCTTTGGACACGCCAGACAATCAGATGGAAGGGTGCATACACTTTTTGAAGGATGCTTATATGAAGCATTCTGCACAAGAATTTATCAAGATGCTGTGTCAGTCTACCAGCATCTTGACAAACTTTACCTTAAAAGATGTGTTGCAATAGGGACTACTAATGGCGAGCATTCCATTTTACAATTCCAACAACTAATAAGGAACATACAATAATCTCGGCTACAATACAATAAATCATTATTATCTTTTTATTTTTTTTATTTTAATTGTGGTTTTCTGAGACTATAACAGTAGTGTTGTTTCAACTCTGTAAATAATTACCAATCCTGTAAATAACTGATAACCAAAGCAAAGATACAGGGTTCTTTTGCATTCTTGAACGCATTATTATGATAATTTCTTAAGGTAGTTATCGCTTTTATCAATACCGCTCCTCATACGCATCTCATTTCTAAAGAGATTGTTTTCAGTTATATTTTAGGCTCGCTTTGGTAAACGAATCTGTAAGGCACAATTTCGTTGGAAGAAATATCTGTGTTTGTTTTTTGGGGTATTCCTTACTTTCACTTAACTTTGTGGTCGGCTCATGAAATATGTAGATGTTATCGTTCCGTTGCCATTAGAAGGCACTTTTACTTATGCTGTACCCGAAAACTTAAGGGATAGGGTGCGGTTTGGGGTACGTGTTGCCGTAACGTTTGGCACTTCAAAGGTGCATACGGCTATCGTTGTTCACGTACATGACAATGCGCCTGCCTTTAAGGTAAAGACGATTATTGATGTGATTGATGACCAACCGATGCTCTTAACGCAGCAATACCAACTGTGGAAATGGCTATCTGCTTACTATATCGCACCCCTTGGGGATGTCTATAATGCAGCATTACCCGCAGGTTTGAAGGTAGAAGAGAACTATAAGCCTCGCATGGAGACGTATATTGACTTGTGTCCACCTTATCGTTCGGAGCAAGCGTTGAACGTAGCTTTCGACTTATTGAAGCGAGCACAGAACCAACAAGAGGTGTTGACGCACTTTTTGCGTATTTCACATTGGGAAACTTTACAAGGAACCGTAACGAGCGAGCCTGTCGTGGACATTACTCGTGAGGAATTAATGAATGTGGCACGCTGTTCGTATGCGGTGATTAAGCGGTTGGTAGAGCGTAAAATCTTGTTCACTTACGAGCGAGAGGTAGGACGGATCGGCGATGCGGGCGAAGAACATGTAGAAAATATCAAGCGTCTGAGCCAAGCGCAGCAAGATGCTTATAACCAAATTGTTTTTCAGTTCCTTAAAAAGAATGTAGTTTTATTGCATGGAGTAACCTCGAGTGGTAAAACAGAGATTTACATACACCTTATTAAAAAGGCACTCGATGAGAAAAAGCAGGTGTTGTATTTGTTACCAGAGATTGCTCTCACAGTGCAAATTACCAGTAGACTAAGACACGTGTTTGGCAACAAACTGGGTATCTATCATTCTAAATATAGTGATGCCGAACGAGTTGAAATATGGAAGAAACAGCTTTCATCTCATCCTTATGAAGTAATATTGGGTGCACGTAGTGCCGTATTCTTGCCCTTTCAGCAGCTTGGATTGGTGATTATCGATGAAGAACACGAAACCTCTTTCAAGCAACAAGACCCTTCGCCACGCTATCATGCACGGTCGGTAGCTATCATGTTGGCTCAAATGTATGGAGCCAAGACTTTATTGGGGACAGCTACACCTTCGGCAGAAAGCTATTATAATGCGACACAGGGCAAATATGGTTTGGTGAGTTTGACCACTCGTTATCAAGGAATAGAATTGCCCGAAATACAAGTCATTGACACGAAAGACTTGCAGCGACGCAAGATGATGACGGGACCATTTTCGCCCACACTCATTGCTGCCATTAACGAAGCCTTGCAAAACAACCAACAGGTGATATTGTTTCAAAACCGACGTGGCTTTGCACCCATGATAGAGTGCCGCACTTGTGGTTGGGTTCCTAAGTGTACCAATTGTGATGTATCGCTCACCATGCACAAACGCATGAACTTATTGACTTGTCATTACTGCGGTTATACTTATCAGGTTCCTACGGTATGTCCTGCATGTGGCGCAACCGATTTGCGTGGCAGAGGCTATGGAACCGAAAAGGTGGAAGAGTATGTAAGGCAACTGTTTCCTGAAGCTCGTGTTGCCCGTATGGACTTAGACACCACTCGCACACGTAATGCGTACGAACGATTGATTGACGACTTCTCTTGTGGGCGCACAAATTTGCTCATTGGTACGCAAATGGTGAGCAAAGGCTTGGATTTCGATCGTGTTAGTGTGGTAGGAATACTGAATGCGGATACCATGCTGAACTATCCCGACTTTCGCGCTTACGAGCATGCCTTCATGATGATGGCGCAGGTAAGCGGTAGGGCAGGCAGGAAAGGCGCACGTGGCAAGGTGTTGCTGCAAACTAAAAATAAAGACTTGCCCGTGATAAAGCAGGTGGTAGAGAATGATTATGAAGGTTTTTTTAAGGCACTGTTAGATGAGCGTAGAATGTTTTCCTATCCTCCTTTTTATCGCTTGGTGTATGTGTTTTTGAGGCATCGTTACGAACAAGTGGTAGAAACCGCGGCAGTAGAATTGGGAAGCAGGCTACGACAAGGATTGGGTGAGCGTATTTTAGGACCAGACAAACCTTCGATAGCACGTGTTAAAAACTTGTATATCCGCAAAATTGTTATCAAGTTGGAGAATGGTATCGACTATCAAGCTGTACGGCAATATTTGCGAAGTGTGCAACAACAACTCTTGCAAGACAAACGGTATGCAGCCCTACAAATGTATTACGATGTCGATCCCATGTAAATATCGTTGGCAAATATTGCTTCTTTTTTAGGACTTATTCTATAAATTACCGCCGTATATTGTGAGTAAATTTTATGAAACTTCTCTTTTATGTAATAGTGAAATCTATGTCCTAATTTTGCATCAAATAACAAATTACTGATGTCTCTTTCATGACCTTTCAATGAAAGAGCCGTGATGATAAGATAAAGTTCTTCGCCTAGTCTTTTATAGTGAATATTTTTTACAAAACATTAATTTAGATGAATAATGACAACCATTTGTCAATAATTTGTTTCTGTGTTTGTAATTGTAACAAATTTTTCGTACCTTGCGGATTGTAACAAAAACATTATTAATATGAAATCGAAATTAAAGCTATTCACACTTTTCCTTTTTTCGCTGTTTCTAACCACAGGGTTTGTCGCATGTAGCGACGATACAGACCCTACAGACCAAACTATTTTTGTAGACTCCTATAAGGGTAAGATTACTTATCTCAATATTGGGTCAGGTAAGAAAGTTAGTGCAGACGACGGTAAGGTTATCGTTAGCAAGTTAGGTGACACCTATTCGTTCAGATTTGACAATGGTATCCCTGATTTGACAGGCATCAAGTTTGAGAAAAAAGATGACAATACATTTGTTAGTCTTGGCTCAGATGGTCTAAAAGGTATAAAGATTACTGCTTCCGAGCTTCACATCTTAATGGTGAAAGGTGGCGAAACTTGGACAGCCGATTGCAGGAGATAGACCTTTGGAACGTAGCCTCATGGCTACATATTTTTAAGGTCGAACTTATAGAACTGACCTCAGTGATATAAGAAATACTGACAAACAATTTGGAGAGGGGTGTACAATTCTTGAGTGAATGTACATCTCTTTTTTGATGCTTATATGAACAAGTGTTGAAAAATAGACTCGCTGTGACTCAAACGATTGCATTTTGTACTTATTTGCGACGAAGTCGAGCAGTTGATTCCAAAGAAGCGAGAATTGGAGGATGGTGTAAAGAGAAGTTCAACTACCAAACATTAGTTCTGTTTCACAATGAGTACGGTTGCATAAGCCGCCATTCCTTCTTGCCTCCCAACAAATCCCATGCGTTCACTGGTTGTAGCTTTGATAGAGATATTGTCTTCATCTGTATTCATTAGTTGAGCCAAACAGGTTTTCATGGATAGGATGTGCGGGTTTATCTTAGGTTGTTCGGCGCATATGGTTGCGTCTATATTACCCAATTGATATCCTTTGGACGCAAGTAGCTGCATTGTTTTTTTCAAAATTACTTTGCTATCCATATTTAAGGTTTCGTGGGCTGTGTCGGGAAAGTGATATCCTATATCACGTAGATTTGCTGCACCCAAGAGTGCATCACAAATAGCATGAATCAAAACATCGGCATCGCTGTGCCCCAACAATCCCTTGTCGTGGCTAATCTTGATGCCACCCAACCAAAGGGCGCGACCTTCTACCAATTGGTGAACGTCATACCCAAAGCCAATGCGAAATGAAGGATGAGACATGTGGTTAAAGTTTACGAGTTGACAAGTTTACGAGTTGACAAGTTGACAAGTTGACGAGTTTGTAAGTTGGTGAGTTGATGAGTTTATAAGTTTACGAGGTAACAAGTTGACAAGTTTACAAGTTAAGAGGGCGTATCTATTAATACTCAAAGGCTTCCTCCCTTTTGGTGAGGGGTAAGGGGTGTGACGCTTACCTCTTCAGTAAGTCTTTGATACCGTCCATATCGAAACTTAAAGAGAAGCGAAGGGTTTGATCCAACGGATTACTCTTTGCCATTGCAATGACATAACCTGCATCCAATGAGAACACGCTCATCTTGAAACCTGCTCCCACCGTAAAATATTTTAGGTTACCCTTATTCTCCGATTGGTGATGATAACCTGCTCGAAGAGAGAACTGGTCATGATAAACATACTCTGCTCCAACACTCCATTGGATTTCCTGTAACTCCTCTTTTGCACCATTTGGTGCGTCACCGAAGCTCTTAAAGATGCCTCCAATGCTCGAAACATCATAATAGTCTTTCTGCACCCGCTCTTGATAAGCCTCAGTGGATTCGCCTTCATCCTGTTTAGGATAGGTAGGAACCAACAGCTTATTCGCATCTGCCGCTATTGTAAAACGGTTATACTCATCAACTGGCACCATGAGAGAAGCACCCAAACGTAGGTTGGTGGGGATAAACTCACTGTTGTCACTGCCTCCAAAAGTAATTTTACTTCCGATATTAGAGATATTCAACCCAATGCCTAACTGACTTTCACGTGCTCCGAGGTTGATATAGTTCTGATAATAGGCAGCAATATCGGCAGCAAAAGCCGAACCGGGAGTGGTTTCTTCCTTAAAATCATACGTTAAATCTGAATAAATCCAACGAACGGCAGCTCCCAATGAGAAGTGTTCACTCAACATCAAAGAGTACGCAATGTCTGCGGACATCTCATAAGGATTAATTGTTATTCCTCCGTCTTTGGTTTGCCCAACGTACGTGTTTACTTCACCAAGAGAGAAATAGCGAAAAGAACCAGAGATTGCACTGTAGTCGCCAATGCGATAATAACCAGCCAAATAAGCCAAATCGATATCATTCACTAACTGTCTGAGCCACGGAGTGTAGTTCAATGCTACTCCTGCACGACTAATGGTAAAAGGATATTTAGCAGGATTCCAGAACTGCGAAACCACATCGGGGTCGGTGGCAGCACCTACATCACCTAAACCTGCCGCACGTGCATCGGGCGCAATCATCTGTGAGGTCACCGAGTAGTTCACTGGATTAAACATGTTTCGTTTGTCTTGGGCGGATAAGGAGAGCGCCGACAAGATAAATACGAAGAGGACACTTATTTTTGAAAATCTATTCATTCTATTGCGATTCTATGCGATTGGTATTTTCCTAACGAAAATAATAGCTAATTATTGCTTATTACAATGAGTTTCTTTGCCTTGGAAACCTTTGCACTTCCTTCGGAAGAGATGCGGGCACGATATAGATAAACGCCAGTTTGTAGGCGATTTCCATTCTCAACCGTAAGATTCCAGTGGACGGTTTGCGTGTTGGTTGTGTTCACACTGCTTTCTTGATGATGCCACAAAAGTCTGCCACTCAAGTCAAAAACTTCAATTTCCACATCAACCACTGCCCCTGCACGATCGTGCTCAAGGATAAAGGTGGTGGCTTCGCGAGCAGGATTGTTGGTACAATCGATAGAGAACAACTGCGGTTCCATGCCTCGTACGACATTGAAGGAGAGCTTGGTCGTTGAAGGATTGTTAAGCACATCCCATGCTCGGAAGAGTAATTGATGAGGACCGGGTGCTAATTCGGGCAACTGATAGAAGGTTGAGCCAGCCGTATAACTGCCAAAATTGTACGTAAAGTTAGCGTTCAAATTATAGCTATTCGACATATCTCCATCAATGATTAACTGCAAATCGTGACCGATACCGCTTCCCGATACGTTAATTCCATCGTCATCTTTAATCTCTGCTACGAAATAAGGGGTACTATTAACATTGCCGCCATTGACAAAGGAGGGACTGTTGAGATAACAATAAATCGATGGACCAAGCGAGTCTGTCTTCAATTCTGCACCACCTCCTAACGTAAAGGCTTCGCTCACACCGCTTGCTCGCATTTGGTGATCGTCACTGATGGCATAAAGATTGAGCTTACCAGAGCCTTCGGAGTAATTGATATCACTCGGCACAGCAAACACAAAGCTAAACTTACCATTCTCCACCTTATTTGCTCCATTATACAAGGTCCTTGGCCGATCCATAAAGGTGAGTGCCTTCTTGGTTTCTTGTTGATCGTTGCGACGGCACACGATTTTTTCTTCATTATCACGAACGGTAGCAAAAACAAGACCTTGGAAATCGGATACGCCCTCGATGTGTCCTTTCACCGTGACCGTACTCCCTGCCTGCAATGCCACAGTTGGCGTTGAAGACAACGCTTTGCCATTGATAGAATCTACGACAATGCTGTAAGAGGGTTGATGAAGTGCAACAGCAGGGTCGCCTAAAAGTGCATATTGCAACTTGTTGCACGTAAGGTCTTTCTTGCCGGTAATCATTTCATTCTTCGCCAAGCGCTGCGCTTCTCCTATCGTCACAGGGTTGCCATGGGCATCTTTACTCAACACATATCGCAAAAACGATGTGTTGATACGCGCGTTGTAATGGGCTATCACCGTGCGTGTGGTACCAAAAAACGAGATTGCCCCACCTCGGGGATTCCGAACAGCCACTTCACCAATGGTTGGAGTTTCACCATCAAAAGGCATAATGTCGCAAGACGCTGTGATCCAAAGTGGGAGATGAGGATGTTGGAATGTTTGAAAGTCGTGCAAGTTTAACACTTTTTCGTGCGAAATTTGGGTCGCCATGCCATGTCCACCGTAATCCATGATGAGCGCACCTGCCGCTTGTTGCTGTTTTATGATTCTCGAGACTTCGGGATAAGTGTTCCCTGAAGATGAGGTTTCGCGCTGATACGCATCCCACATAATTTTCTTCACAAGATAACTCGGATATTGACTTGAAATAGCGTTTGCCGTGTCGTCAATATCTTGCATGTGCAAATTGTTATCTCCGTCATCGCCCATAAAGACCAAAGTGTTTTGCCATGCACCTGCATCTTTATTCGTAACATAGGCGATTACCTTATCTACCATGACTTTAGCATCGGCTTCGGTCGTTACGGGGAAACGCCCCACGGCAATATCTTGTTGGTCGCTAAAGTCCTTGTTCAGTCCTTCACCATCGTCAAGAGCGCAAAAGAAACCATCGTCTACAAAGCAATCGACCTCGTTAAAAGAGTTCTCACTCTCAAAACAGAGTAAATAATCGTCTGGATGTAACGACTGGCACTGTGCAGTAAGCATACGATTGTCCCACACACAATCACCAAAAAGCAGAAGATACTTAGGCATATCTGCCGCTGTTGTGGCGCGGTCGTACAACATCTTGAGGTACCTGCGGTAGGCATTTGCATCGGGCGTGCCACTCGAAAATTCGTTATACAGCTGGTTTGCAGAAACAATTTGTACACGCAAACCGTCATGCTTCTCGTGAAAAGCCTTGAGACGCTCTGCCTGTGCTTTCAACTTCTGACTGGAAGGAATGATGATGACCATATCTGCAAAGCCGTGAGCGTGCAAGTCTTGATTGGTAATTGCTTGTACAAATTCGGGTACGGGGAAGTTGACTCCTTTGAGATGAGGAGCAGGGAGGGGCTCCTGCCATATAAAAGAAATGTAATCCAATCGTGAAGGAGAACCCGACCGAGTGGTTAGTTTCACGGTGTCGGTCATGGAAGTTCGCTCTATCTGATAAACGCCCGATGCTTCATTACCTTTGTCATACTTGCTTAGAGCAATGGCGAGTTCACCCAACTGCTTTCCGTTGTGCATGACAGATATTCGCGAAGCACTGCCAGCCGACACGTTGACTGCCATTTTCGCCTTTCCTTTGGCTGCCAAAGAGGGGATGGTGTAAGTAGCACTTTCCGCTACATCTATCGCTTTTGGATGAAACAGATTGCGCCCACCATGATACCACGAATAGCCGTCAACTTCATATAAGGTGTGATAATAGTCGGGCGAGGGATAAAAAGAGTGGATAAAAGCGGTGGAATCAAGGACAACAGGCGCATCTTCTGACTGGGTTAAGAAATAATAGCCAGTATCCGAATAAGGATTGCGAGTGCGTCGAGTGGCTGTGTTTGATTCCCATGACACGGTGCCATAGGCATAGAAGAGCCTACGCCCATCAATCCAACAAGTAGGAACTTCTTTCAAATCGTCTGTTGCGATGAGCTCCTCAGATACCAATTGCTCATTCTGAAGTCGTCCTCCATAGCCATAAACTTTTACCTTCTGAAGGTCTGTAAAGCCTGCTTGTCTTATCAACTCATCCGTAAGTTGGTACACACCTGTTGAAGGTACACGTATCTTTGCCCACTTCCCTGTTGCCAAAACAGAATGGTCGGCATACCGACTGGTGCTGCTTGCTCGGGTCTTCGCTGCGTCTCTTTTCATCGAAGACATGAGAGGTTTGGCTTCGATGCGCAGCATGAAACTCACCAAAATTTGGTAGCGATGATTTCGATAAACCAAAGGAGAGAAGCCAACCTGCAGCAAACCTCTCTTTCTGTTTACTGCTATCTTGTGCTGAGGAATGGGAAGAGCGGGTAGCGGTGCGCTTGAAAGCTGTTGATAGCGTGCCACATCCGCTGTTGTCATGTCGATAAATTCAGGATAAAGAATGGAGACCGTGTAGATAGAATCGGCATAGCACTCATTCAACTCAAACGAATGCGAGAAATAGGGTAAGACACTATCTATCTTGACATCGTTAGCTGTCAAGTTAAAAAAATGCGCTTGAGCCATTAAAAATGGACTTGTCAAGAGCATCCAAACAATGCAGATATATTTAATTCTTCGCAACACGTTTTACTACTCCACTATTATTTGCAATTGAAATCAAGAACCTTATAATCCTCGAGATATCCTTCAAGATGGTCGTCTATATGTACGGGTCCAACTCCCGCAGGCGTACCCGTAAAGAGCAAATCACCAGTTTTTAGCGTAAAGTAACGACTGATATAAGCTATCAATTCGTCTATTTTATAGAACATATCACCCGTAAACCCCTTTTGTACTGTACTTCCATTCACATCTAAGTGAAACTGAAGCCGCTGAATGTCCTGAAACTTATCAATATCCATCCAATCTCCTATCGTTGCGGCACCATCAAAGCTTTTACAAAGCTCCCAAGGAAGCCCTTTGGCACGCAACTGCTGTTGCAACTCTCGAGCCGTAAAGTCAATTCCTACCGTCACCGCATCATAGTAACGATGCGCAAATCGGGATGAAATTGTTTTGCCTAAGCGGCAGATTCTTACCACAACTTCTGTCTCATATTCTATCACACCCAAGTCATCTGGAATGAAAAATGGCTTGTGATCTTTGGATAAAGCCGAATCTGGCATTATAAAAATGACAGGGTTTGTTGTTTTAGATAACGGTTCGTGGAGCTCTTTATTGTGCTCCTTATAATTCATTCCAACGGCAAATATTTTCATGAGAAGAATAATTAAAATGGAGGTTGTTGAACAAGTTAAATGCAATAACTGTCACAAATGTACATAAAAACGGTGATTTATATGCCAGTAACACAAAGAAAGTGCCTTGTAGAGTCAACCAGCAAGTGCAAAATTATAAAACATGTTTGAAGAACTCTCGTTTTGGTGTAGAAAAGTTTAATTTTTCTCTCGGTCTTTCGTTCAATTTCTTTTGTATCGACATAATTCTCTTTTCTGTATAATGCTCAAACGAATCCTTTTTCGGTATATATTGTCTGATTAGTTTATTTGTATTCTCAA
>NZ_JRPQ01000085.1 GCF_000762405.1 Hoylesella timonensis S9-PR14
ATTTTTTCTATTTTGAAGATTTTAGATGGTCGTTTTTTGGTAAAATAATAGGACAAAAACAACTCCTACCTTAACCAAAAAAGCAGCAGCCGTTTCATCGCATTCGCATTGTTGTTGAAACAAGAGAAAAAAGATAATTTTTCATCACAAACCACCGTTCTTCATGTAAGCCTCGTACCTTCATAAGTAATTTTATGACATTTAACTTGGATATATAAAATATAATTCGTACATTTGAGTTATTATATCATTATTAAATTAACGAAGATAAAAATGAAAAAATTAGCTATTATGTTTGCAGCTGGCTTGATGCTTGCTGCATGTCAATCAAACGGAAAGAAGTCAACCGCAGGAGATTCTCAAGATGCAGCATTAGATTCTGCAACGGTAGTAAACACAGATACCATGGCTTATGCTGGTGAAGGTCCTGCCGCTGACGGTACATACAAGTACAGCCTGAAACTTTATGGAGATTCTATCACAGAGTTTGCTTACGAACAAGTAGCCGTTACCCCTAAAGGAACAGAAACGATGGCTCGAACCACGGGTATTGCACACCTCATTCAGCACAATGGTAAAGAGTATGTTCGTGTTCAGGAACACAAGGAAGACTCGGTTACATTCCTCAAACTCGATGACACAACCCTGCGTTTAGTATCTAAAGATTTTGAAGAAGCAGGTGAAGGAACTAATACAGACTTAAAGTTGGTTCAGTAAGACTGCGCTTACAAAGAGTGTAAAACACAAAAATGCCAAGAGAGATATTTGTCTTTCTTGGCATTTTTATAGTTGGTGATAGTGTTCAACGTATGATTCTACACTTACTGCTTCAAAGAGATAAGTGTTGTAGAAAGCAATAAACGGCACCTTCCATCTTAGCTAACTATCTTAATTTCCAGTGTTTACAACTGGATGAACTGTATCATCACTACACAAAACCACCATTAAATTACTTACCATGGCAGCTTTTTTGTCATCATCTAAATTAACAACTTGGTCTGACGAGAGTCTATCGACAGCCATTTTTACCATAGATACCGCGCCCTCTACAATCTTTTCACGCGCCATAATCACCGCATCAGCTTGCTGACGTCGTAGCATCACAGCTGCTATCTCGGGCGCATAAGCCAGGTAATTGATACGTGCCTCTATCACTTCGATACCTGCCATCTGCAAACGTTCTGCTAACTTCGTTTCCAATTCCTTGTTGACGGATTCGTCACCATCGCGCAAAGTGATTTCATCTTTATCAACTTCATTCGAATCATAAGCATATTGACCAGCGACTTGTCGAAGTGCTGCTTCACTTTGAATCATAACAAAATTTTCAAAGGCGCGCATAATTGAATTCACATTTTTGAGCGTTTCTCCCTGCATACCGTTAGCCATAGTTTGCGAATCTATTTCAAAAATCGCTTTGTAGGTATCTCTCAAGCGCCACACCAACACCAAACCAATCATCACAGGATTGCCCACTTTGTCATTAACCTTAATGGGTTCGGCATTCAGATTACGTGCGCGTAGCGATAGTTTCTTTGTGGTGATAAAAGGATTCACCCAATGGAAGCCAACTTTCTTAAAGGTGCCTTTATACTTTCCAAAGAACATCATTACTCTGGCTTCATTGGGCTCTATCTGTACAAAACCAGCCAAGAGGATTAAGTCTAAAACAAAAAGCACGCTGCCTATCACGGAGAGGGCGTCGCTGGTATTGATGCCCATGACAAACAAACAGATACCAATGGCTAAAAGCACAAAAAAGACAAGCAACATCACAAAACCGTTGATGCTCATCCCAACAAAATTTACTTCCTTATTTTCCATAATCATCATTAAATTAGTAGGTGAAGGATGACACAAATATACAAAAAATCATGGAACGTGCCAAGTCTACAAAGCATTTTTAGCAAAAGCTTAATGGTTGAAACTAAAAATTCATACGTGTGAAAAGAAGGTGAAAAAAGACAGCTCATCGACTCTCAGACTGTCTTGTCGAAGGAGGCAAAGGGAACATGATTGTTGATACAGACTCCCTCTCATGATAGATGAAAAAATAAAGAACAAGGGATTGAAAACCGAACGCTATCACTTTAGAGCCATAAGCCTTTGGAACAGTTGGGTGATAGCAATGCAGTAGATTGCAAAGGGCAAAGAGGTAAGAAGAGTTGCAGAGAGTATTTGGCTAATAGGGTTCACGATATTTATTCTCTTCCTTGTCGTCCAGCATGCTAAGGTAGCTCTGGTAGCGACTTTCGGAGATATAATGGTTTTCGACAGCCGTGCGCACTGCACACCCCGGTTCGTGCGTATGGGTACAATTATTGAACTTGCAATCTTTCGAAAAGGCAAAGATTTCCTTAAAATAACTGGTCAGTTCTTCTGGCTCTATATCAAAAGTTCCAAAGCCTTTGATACCTGGCGTGTCAATCACATAACCACCGTGCGGAAGTGCGATCATCTCACTAAAGGTGGTGGTGTGTATGCCTGTGCCATGCGCATCACTAATTTCGGCGGTGCGTTGTTCGGCATGAGGGATGAGTACATTGATGAGTGTAGACTTTCCTACCCCACTGTTTCCACTCAATAGGGTTACTTTTTGAGCCAACAGTGCATCGATAACCTCCATTCCTTGACCGGTCTCTGCGGAGATTTCAACACAATGATAGCCGATGGTTTCATAGAGGTTCATCATCATTTGCTGATAATGGTGCTCCTCTTCATTCAGCAAATCGGTCTTGTTAAAAACCAAAACCACGGGTATGCGATAAGCCTCTGCCCCAGCCAAGAAGCGGTCGATAAAAATAGTAGATGTTTCGGGATATTTAATGGTGACCAATAAAAAAGCTTGGTCAAGATTGGCAGCAATAATTTGGCTTTGTTTTGACAGATTGGGGGATTTGCGAATGATATAGTTTTTTCGGTCATCAATTGCCGTAATCATAGCCGTACCCTCAGCGTTGGTAACTATTTGCACAAAGTCACCAACGGCTACGGGCGAAGTGCTGCGTATGCCCTTGAGACGAAAGTTACCTTTTAACTTACAATCTATCAGTTGTCCACTGTCTGTCTTTACGGTGTACCAACTACCCGTATTCTTAACAACCAATCCGTGCATGAATGTGATTCAAGTTGATGTGTAAAAAGAAAGCAAGGAAATTGACGAATGGACAAGCGGTTTGTTTGCTTTTCCATTCGCCAACACATTGCTTTTAGACGGTCATTATTTCTTTTGTTTTCTCCTCAAGCAGACGGTCTACGTTCTTGATATATTTATCGTGAACGTTCTGCAATTCATTCTCGGCATCCTTTCCAGCATCTTCTGAAAGCCCATCTTTAACAGCTTTCTTCAGTCTGTCTTTAATCTCGGAACGCACGTTACGCACTTCTATCTTGGCTTTCTCACCAATTTTATTGCATTGCTTCACCAAGTCACGACGTCGCTCTTCGGTGGGTTGTGGAATACCTAAGCGAATAATCTCTCCGTTATTCTCGGGAGTAATACCCACATCAGAGTCCATAATCGCCTTTTCAATGTCCTTGATGGCTTTTTTGTCCCAAGGTTTAATGGCGATGGTACGTGCATCGGGTACCGAAACGTTTGCAACTTGGTTAAGTGGTACCATGGAACCATACGAGTTTACCATGACTCCATCCAAGATAGCTACGTTTGCTCGTCCTGCGCGGACGCGGCTCAAAGACTCTTCTAAGTACGTGGCAGCCATTTGCATACGCTCTTCTGCCTCTTTCAATGTAGCATTTACGTCTATCATATTCTGTATTGTATTAGTTTTATTGTTTTCAAAAATGGAGGCTGTTCAAGAAAATTCATCCATAAAAAGGACGTTTCAACAACCTGTATATGCAAAAATAGTGCAAGCCGAAACCAAAAAAAGTTTACTTATTTTGGTGAGGCGCAGCCTATCTTATGCAAAGGTAGCGCAAGCCGAAGACAGAGAAAGTTTACTTTCTTTGTTGAGGCGCAGCCTACCTTATGCAAAAATAGGGATTTATTCCGAATTATACAACTGTTTCGTAGAAATAATTATGGAAGCGGAAAAAGGCGAGGCAGCTGGATGAACAGCTTACAATCGTCCAGTCGAATCGGCTCAATCAAAGAGAGCAAACTGCAAAATATCCATCACGAGTACACTCGCCATGGTTTCTACTGACGGAGTTGTGCGTTCGCATATCCCACCTGCAGCGAGCATTTCAGGTGACAGCAGCTGAGTATTCTTCGCTTCCTACCTTCCGTTCCTTGATGTTGATTTGAAGGAGGGTTACTGGTTAGAAGCCTGAACTCGTTGCAATTCTACCTCTACCCGATTGGTCAGGTCAACAAACTGTTGGATAGAGAGTTGCTCGGGGCGCATGGTCATCAACTCTCCCGCATAAAACTCGGCTGAGGCATTGTTGCCCGTAAATAGCTGTCGCAGGCTTACACGGAGCATTTTTCGACGTTGATTGAAGACGGCTTTCACTAATCGTTTGAACAATTGCTCATTACATCCCAAATCAGTGGTTGCATTGCGAGTCATTCGGATAACTGCACTTTTTACTTTGGGGGGCGGATTGAACACATCTTCATCAACAGTGAAAAGATATTCCACATCGTACCAAGCCTGTATCAATACTGATAAAATGCCGTAAGCCTTATGCCCTGGCTCCGAAGCAATGCGCAAAGCCACCTCTCGTTGTATCATTCCTGTGCAGCAAGGAATGAGCTCTTTGTTTTCAAGCATCTTGAAAAAGATTTGGGAGGAGATGTCATAAGGATAATTCCCCGTTAAGACAAAAGGACGTCCCTCAAAGACTTCTTGCAAATCCATGCGAAGAAAATCCTGACCTATAATATTGCCCTGCAGTTTTGGAAAGTGGGTATGCAGGAACGCTACCGACTCTCTATCAATTTCAACAGCTTTGATTTCACGAGGCTTCTCCACCAAATACTGGGTCATCACGCCCATCCCTGGTCCTACTTCAAGAACGGGTATATCTGGACAAGCATCCACCGTATCAGCAATTCGCTTTGCAATACTCAAATCGGTGAGGAAGTGTTGGCCTAAATTTTTCTTGGGTCTGACTAACTTCATGTAATGTTATTTTTGTGAAGCTCGCACAACCAAAAGCATCAAGCCTTCTTCAATACGCAAACTTCCATATTCTAAAAGCAAAGGTAAACATTAAATCTGATTTGCTAAGCATTAAGAAACAGAATCCTACTGAAAATCTTTGTTTTTATCATTCTACAAAGTAAGCCCTCGCCATTCAACAGATTTCTCCTTGCCTTACATTTCTTTCTTTTCCATCACTCAACAATTTTGAACAAGTCTGAACTATAATCACATCAACTTTCTACCCCTCATTACTGAAAGATACTCCTATAAGCATGGTGATTTCTCCTTTTTGTCTTAGCAGTGAATAACTAAAAAGTGCATTTCCATTAATGTTGGAAATGCACTTTGATGTTATCAATTAAGTATTCAACATAATGTTGTTTCCTTAATGATCCAAAGGATTAGAAATCTTTGATGAATATAGATGAATGACATTGTCGGGATTGTCTACATCTGTCAAGATAAGTTCTGTGGTGTACTGCAAATCATCACCCTCAATCTTAAATGTTCTCTTTACATCTCCCCAACCGAAAGGAGCTACATAGTTATAAAAGAGAGCATTCTTTGCATACCATCCACCATTGCCATCACCTTTCCCAGTTCCCCACAACTGGATATGTGTATCATCAATAATTTTATAGTCCATATACATACAGCCCTGATATTTTCCGCTTATGAAAACAAAGCCAAACTTGCCATTCAATTTTTCTAATGCTGCTAATTTTAAATCCTCACCTAACTGGTCTTGTATATCAGGCATCTTATCCCAAAATTGTTCGCCTAATTTTCCCATGGTACTATACTTCATGTACCAACTCAATGAAACGACCTGTTGACTTAATGGGATTTTAATACCATTCAACGATATCTCAGAATTTACAAACTCGGGGAACTTAAATTTACCATCATTGGTGTATTTGAAGCCTGTCAAGGTCTTACCATTGATTGTATAAGGCTTATAAAATTTTAGTCCCTTTGGTGTAACGATGTAATTGCAGATAACATCTACACTATTTCCATCTACCTCGTTAGGAATAGCAAAGGTACGATAAGAAGGAGAAAGAAGTTTTGCATCTTTATCTACAACAAAGTTATAAAATTTAAAGCGCATTGCCTTCTCTACTTCTGCAATCTTCTTAAGATATGCATCCCATTTCATATCCTTTGCCATTGGTGTCATTAGGATACGGGCTCTGTGCTTCTTACCAACAAGGATGACACTATCGGCAGCTGCTTTTAGCACACGAAACTCAAAGTCGCCATTCATACCATTACCGTCATCTCCAATGTTATTTGGATTGTGTGGGTCTGAATAGAAGTGAATCAATGGATTGTGGCTATCAAAAGAAAGGATAACACCTTGACTCTGATCAATCTTGTAATGCGAAATAAAAGTAGCATCAGGCTTACCTGCCTCGCTGGCTACTGTCACCTCTCCATTAGGTTTGAATTTACAGATTACATTATAACCTCCATATTGACTTCCACCATAATATTCCATGACCCAACCATTAGATGCAGAAGTTAAAACCTTTGCACTATTAGACATGGCTTCTTCGATACGTTCTGATGATGATTTGTCGAACAAATCGTCCATTTCTCTTTGACAGGAGGCCATTGCAACAAGAGCCACCAACAAGAACCATATATTTAATACTTTTCTCATAAAACTGTCTTATTTAAGTGTTTTCAAATCCAGTGTAGAAGCTTCCTTTGAACGACGAAGCACTACGCTGCGCAACTTATCCAAGTCGATGCCCCACGATTCCTGAAAATAACTCTTCATGATAGCAAGTTTCTTCAAAATGGCATCGCGCCCGAACGTATCTACCTCGGGTTGTTTCAGATACTCGAATTGGGGTACTCTAAAATACTCTGGCTGTGGATTACCGTCTTTATCATAAACGATTTCTCCATCTGCCGTACGCTGATATACAGGTTCTCCTGCTGCCACGGTTAAAGGGTACGCATTCCCCTTAAAGATAAAATAAGGTGTAAGTCCTTTATCTGTCATGGTGTAATGTACTCCCAGCCTCTGATGGATTTCATACATTGGAATGCGATTACCCTTTTCATCTTTAAAGAATTCATATTTTCCGTCTTTATCTGTCGCATATACGACATTGCCATTAGCATCGGTTACAGGAATAAGGTCTCCATTTGCATCAGTTTCCAAGATTCTATTACCTTTAGCATCTTTTTGATACACGTAATCGCCATTCTTGTCTCGCGCATAAATAACAGCACCAGAGGCATCTTTCTTCACTACTACTCCGTGATCCAAGATATTCTGCCATGCCTCATCAGTATAGGTAACGTAGGTAGAATAAAGTTCTGCAAAATCTTCATTTGGCTCAGAACTTCCATACCCTGTAACAAAACCATCGGCAGCAGCATCCTCATCTTTGACGTTTACCCAGTCAGCAGCATGATACTTACCAGCCGAAATAGTGCGATACTCTGTAGAATAACTCTTCTTTTGGTGTAAGATATGGCTAAACTCATGGTGCATCGTATGGAAGTACCAATGGTTTAGATCCAATGGTTTACTGCGTTTGTTGGCATAAGGATTATCTTGATTGACATAGATATTTGTAGGATCAAGCTCGTTAATACGGAACAGCAAGATTTTCAATCCTCCCTCAGCAGTACCGAGTACAATTTTGTTTTGTCCGTCATATTCGGGCGAACCAATAAGTTGCATTACACGGAAGCAATTTTGCTTCATAAAAGGCTCGCCTGCAACTTCTTTGTAAGCATCAAGCCACACGTGCTTCACCAATTGAGCAATCACTTTAGATTTTTCTTCATCGGCAGGCACTACGTTGTAACGATTGTCCGACAGTTTGTCAATGTAGCGATAGTTGAACTGGACGTTATACGGATCTGTAAAGTTCTTCGTCAACCACTTGTCAAAATCTGTCTGCACAATTTCTTTATTCTTGAAAATACTATCGGAGTTTATCTCGTCAGTGGTACAAGCACTGGCTGCCGAAAGTATCCCTGCGAACATTAATATTTTGATGTATTTCATAATTCTATTATTTTTTCTCGTTAGTGTTCTCTCTTGGGTTTGGTTCCAAGCCAGCTGATATCACATCGGCAGGTAGCTGAATGGCTCCGCGCAAATCACCAGACTTGAAAATGAGTGGATTTTCACCATCAATATTGTGACAAATTACAAGACCATAACGTTTGATGTCTTGGAAACGTTGACCTTGCTGCCATGTTTCCAAACGGCGCATTTGCAGTATCATGTAAATCAAGTTGGTTTGCGTTCCTTTTTCAACTTTAAATCCTTGTGGATGCAATGGTTTCTTTACACCTCTATCTCTATCCGTTTTAATGGTATCGGGTACAACAGGAGTCACCTTGTTATCACCCCAAAAATCGTTGATAGACTTCTCGGTTAACACTGGGCGAATGGCTTTTTTGGTTTGTGGTGCGCAGTGAGCAGTAATCCAAGTATTGATGTCGGCAATGGCACCAGCAAAATTTTTCTTCATGGCGTAAGCCTCAGCACGTACCAACAGTGTTTCCTCAGTAGTGAAAACTGCATCAATAGTATGTGCCAAACCTGTCTGATTCACCTTGTCGGTTACCTCGAACATTTCTTCCATCTTGGGATAATTCACTTGCTGACTAGGTCCATACAACAAATGCGATTCATACAGTGTATTATCATCAGAACCACTTCCCCAAGGCATCTTTGCCCAAAAGGTTTCGTTGCTCACAATAGGGAGGCCGTGATTAAAACGGATAAAACGTGGATGCCACATAGCTCTACCTGACGAAGAAAAGGCTGTCATGAGCAAAAGATTGGCTTTATCACCAGAACGCACATACGCATTGCCTATTTCATCTACTCCACCAAGACTCTTATACGTGTCTACAGCACGGAAAGTGGGAGCTACGCCCAGAGCCTTATCTGCATAAGCAATGGCTTTGTCGTAGTTGTGATAGAACAAGTTGAAGCGAGCAGCAAAGGCATAAGCCGCTGTTGTATTGAAGTGATACTTAGGCACCTTCAGGTGTGCATCGCTCACTTTAGGCAAAGCCGCCTCAATGTCTGCACTGATGTTTTCATACAATTGCTTCAAAGTTCCACGTGTAGGCACAGTGACACCAGGCTCCTTAGGATAAGGTAGTCCTAAATACTTATCGGCTTTCGTTGGGTCGTATGCCATACAGAACATATTAGACAAACGGAACATTGCGAAAGCACGGCACAGCAAAGCCTCTGCCTTGATAGCCTGTAGTTTCTCGCTGTCTGGCAACTTTTCGAGTGAAGCCAACACCTCGTTGGCTGTACCAATGGCAACATACGCATTGTTCCAAACGCTACGAGGACTATCATTGTAAGTAACAGTCACATCTTGCCAGCGATAAGCTTCCTCCTGTATTATTTGAGCATTATACAGTCTACCATTATCAAGGACATTGTCGCTACTCATCTCCATGACGAAATTGGGCGACTGTGTTGAATAAGCCGTCACCAACAAGCTGGCAGCCTTGTCTAAATTATCAACTTCGGCACGGTCATCGGGCAGTGTGTCCAAATAGTCATCACAAGCGGTTGTGAGACTCAAAGTTACCAAAGCGATACATAATAAAAAACTTATTTTTTTCATATCGTGTACTTCTTTATGCGTTAAAGACCAACTCTCACCGTCAATGTCAACTGGCGTGCCATAGGTACGGCAACACCACCCACGTTGAAGAACTCAGGATCTTGTCCGTTGAGGTTCTTGTCTGCGTAGAGCAAGAAGAGGTTTGTGGCCTGTAATTTTAGATTAAGTGTGTTAAGATGCAACGGAGTGAGCAAGTGGCGTGGGAAGTCATACGCCAGCGAAATTTCCTTCATGCGGATAAAGTCGCCCTTTGCTACACGTGCCGTAGAGCGGTTGTAGGCATTGTAAGCATATCCCAATCTAGTATCACCCTGCATCGTTCGCAAGTCTGCAATAGCTGGAACATTCGTTTTTGCTTCATCGCCTGCCACTGTCCATCGGTTCTTGAACTCTTTTGGCATCGCATCCAAATCAGAGTAATAAGAAGAGAATGCAGGATCCAGACGCACCTTGTTTCCGAAGGCATAAGTAGCAAACACGTTGAGGTGGAAGCCTTTGTATGAGAATACGTTGCCAAACGAACCTGTGACTGTAGGATCGGTAGGACCTTCATACTTCAAGTAATCTAACACGCGTGACTGGAAGTTGAAATCACTGGTTGTCAATTTACCGTCTTGGTTAAGGAATGTAGGCACACCACTCGCGTTCAATCCTTGGAAGTCAATAGAGAAGAGTGAGCGGTATGGATAACCCTTCATGGTAAATCCAGAGCCAGTAACCATGTCGATGAAACGCTTACGGTTGTCAAGGTCGGTTACTTCGGTCTTCACATGTGAGAAGATGAAGTCGGTAGTCCATTGGAAATCCTTGGTAACAATGTTCTTGCTGGTAATGGCAAACTCTTCACCGTTTGATTTCATGGATGCTACGTTGGCATATTCTGTAATAGTTCCCTTGGTACCATTGGTTGTACGTGGACCAATCAAGTCGTAGTTGTTACGAGTGTACCAATCAAAAGTCACATTCAATCGGTTGTTCAAGAAACCTAAGTCAATGCCCAAGTTCAACTCATGTTTCTTTTCATAGGTCAGATCAGGATTGGCAAAATCGTACATTTCGAGTCCCGACTCTTTATCTGTTGCAAACGGACGCCATGGGTTAAAGCTCTCAATAATGGGCTGTGCGTTAATCGTGGCAGGTTTATCTCCGGTGAGTGAGTATGATGCCTTGAGCGTAGCATGCGTCAATGTATTCTTGAATGCATCGCCAAACCATGCTTCTTCGTGAGCGTTCCATGCTCCAGACACGTTCCATGTAGGCAACCAACGTGCACTGCGCACTTTTCCTAATCGGTTGCTACCCTCATAACGGGTGGTACCGTTAATGGTATAACGTCCCTTATAAGAATAGGTACCCGTAGCGAAGAAAGCCACCTCACGGTTGTAACCATTACCCAAACTGTAATACACATCATTTTCCTCGCTGGCTTGCTTGAAGTAGTTATAATCGTATGCTCCTAAGTAGCCCATGTCGTACTGCATACCCACACCATTGAAGTAGCTGCGGCTACGATCGGTGTTGTTCACTTCCATACCACCAAACAAGTTCACGATATGGTCGTTGGCATACACATCATTATAGCTTGCTGTGGCACGGAAGTCCCAGCTGTTCATCTTATATTTTGTTTCGCGATAGAAACCGCCATTGGGCAATACTGAGAAAGGCAAAGAGTTAGGTTTGTCAGGGTCTTTGTACAATCGTGGGTTGTTATCACGCATGGTGGCATCGTCCATGGCACGGAAAGCCATAGCCATGTTCGAGTTCTCTCTGATTTGATTAGCTTGTGTTGTGGTAGAGAACTTATAAGCACCCAAGACAGCCAATTCTACTTTCGTAATGGGCTTGTACTTCAATTCGCCTTGAATCTTCATATCAATCACATCGAAGTCCATAAAGTTGTTAGCCAACTCATTGTGGATGTTGAAAGGCGCATAGTTAGTTGTGTAGTATTCATTTGGATCCAACGCCCTTGAAGTATTAATGGCATACGAATAAGGGTTGATGTCGAATTCACGACTCACCTCTCCCGTAACAGCATCTACATGCTGGTTCAAGGCTCCTGGCGACTTTTGCTTTCTGTAGGCAGCGTTGCTAATGAGGTTCAACGACACCTTCTTGCTCAAGTTAAATAAGGCATTGGTGCTGGCGGTATAACGTTGCACCTTACTTTGTTCTGTCCATCCCGGATCATCCATGATACTGAACGAGGCATAATATTGTGCTTTCTCTGTTCCGCTCGACACACTCACCGAGTGGTTCATGGAAATAGCACTGCTAAACAACTCGTTAAACCAGTTGGTATTTCTCATTTCTGCCTTCATCAGATAGTCGTTCATACCTTTTTGTGTATGTGGCAGCAAGAATTTTCCTGTAGTAGAGTCGTAAGTATTCATCAACTGGTACATCTTACCATAGACACCGCTTGATGACGCACGATAGGTACGAGCAAACGAAATCAATCCGCTTGCCTCCATTTCACGATAAATACCCATCTGCTCTTGTGAGTTCATGATGTTGAACTGACTGTAACTGGGTTTCAGACGCGATGTAAATTCACCTGTATAGTTAATGCGTGTTGTTCCTACCTTACCTTTTTTGGTGGTAACGACAATCACACCCGCCATCGCACGCGCACCATAGATAGAGGTAGCCGAACCGTCTTTCAAAATTTGGAAGCTCTCAATGTCATCCGAGTTAAGCCCAGCAATGGCAGAACTAATCAAGGTAGCGGCATCTCCAGACGACAGCTGGTCGGCATCTACCTCGGTTACATCTTCCATAATGACACCGTCTACCACCCAAAGCGGCTTACTGCTACCATAAATAGAGGTAGCACCACGCACACGAATCTTCGGTGCCGTACCGAAAGTACCCGATACGTTCTGCACACTAACACCTGCCACACGTCCTTCGAGTGAACGACTAATGTCGGCAACACCATCAAGTTTAGCTTTCTCAGCATCCACCTTAGTAGCCGCACCAGTGAAGAGACGCTTGTCCATCTTCTGCATACCAGTCACCACTACTTCGTCTACTTTCTGTGCATCCGAGTGCAATACGATCCGCATGTTTTGCGTACCGTGCAAGGTTTGTGACTTCATTCCTATGTACGAAACCGTAATCATAGGATTCTTTTTGTTAGAAGTAAGCGAGAACTTACCATCTACGTTAGTTACCACGCCTGTCTTTGTTCCTGTGATCATAACCGATGCCCCAATCACTGGCTGCCCATCATCAGCTGATGTAACAGTACCATTGATCTGTGTCTGGGCATTAGCCAATCCTACACAGAGAAACAAACTTACAAGCAACATTGTTAATCTTTGTTTCATAACCTCATTGTTAAGTTAAAGTCTTCTCAAATCATTCACTTATTATTCATAACTTTTACGAATAAAAACAAACACTACAAAAGTTCAACGTCCTCATTACAGAATAAACTATAAGCGTTTGTCGAATAATCGTATTTTGCAAAAATAAGCTAAACCTGCAATTTTAGCAAATTTTTCCAAATAGAAATTTACAAATTAAACGTTTATTAACATACAAACAACAGGATTATGCCTATATAGTACGATTTCTCCAAACGAATATTGACTTGTGAATGTACAAAGAAAAGCATGAAAACACCAACATATCGCTTGTGCTGAGGTGTAGAGGCACACGATTCGTGCGGCCAATCAAACGCCTATTAAATTGATGTTACATCTTGGTTGGGCGGACGCACAAGCCGTACTCCCCTACCACCATACGGTTACGACACTCCTTGCGTAACTTTTGAGGGCTGTTACACACTGACAACGACAAACACCTCAAAATAACATTTTTGTTGTGTAATTTTTCTGTGTTTTGATAAAAGGACTAACAAATCTTAAATTCTTTCAAAGTATGCC
>NZ_JRPQ01000086.1 GCF_000762405.1 Hoylesella timonensis S9-PR14
TTTTTCTATTTTGAAGATTTTAGATGGTCGTTTTTTGGTAAAATAATAGGACAAAGTTATGATTTTGAAAGCAGTACCGCTCTTTCATTGAAAGTAGGTTATTATTACAACTAATGAACGCAAACCATATGGTTCATGCATAGAGGTAGATTTGTGGTTGAAACAAAAGTACAAGGGTTGTTTTTCACCATCAACTACCTTTCTTCTATAAAAGAGCCGTGACCAGTATATTCCGAGGCGAACAGTCTGTGGACTTTCAATCTGTTTTATCAAACAGCAATACATAAAAACGACAACTCCCTCCTCTAAATAGGTTGTCACATGTCTGATGGACAACGAACAGAGAGGAGGGAGCGAACATAGAAATTACTGTATTCTATCCTTCAACTATTTTTTTGAAGAGAGAAAAATGAGTTTACCAAAGTTCTAAACGTTGGTTCTTTGGTAGGTAAAGCTTGTCGGTTGGTTTCACATCGAAGGCCTCATACCATGCATCAATGTGTGGCAATGCACCATTCACGCGCCACTTACCCAAGGCATGTGGGTCGCTCTTTACACGATTACGTATTTCCTTTTCAGTAATGTTTTGCCCCCATACACCTGCATAAGCCAAGAAGAAACGCTGGTTGGCAGTAAAACCATCTTTCGTCTTTAATGGTTTTTTGGCGGTAGCATTTTGGAAAGCCAGATAACTTACCATGAGTCCTCCGTGGTCGGCAAGGTTCTCACCCAAAGTAAAACGTCCATTCGACTTCAAATCGGGTAGCACATTGATATTCGAGAAGAAATCGGCATACATGTCAGCACGCTCGTTAAATCTCTTGGCGTCACCAGCAGTCCACCAGTCGTTCATGTTTCCATTGGCATCGTACTGCCTACCTTGGTCGTCAAATCCGTGAGTCATCTCATGCCCAATCACCACACCAATGGCACCATAATTGAAAGCTTCGTCGGCTTTGGCGTCAAAGAATGGATATTGTAGAATACCAGCAGGGAAACAGATTTCATTGGTCGTAGGGTTGTAGTAGGCATTCACGGTTTGTGGAGTCATGAACCATTCATCCCGATCAACTGGTTTGCCTGCCCGTTCTGCAATGTGATTACGGTGTGCAAACTCACGACACGCCATCACGTTTTCATAGAACGACTTAGAAGGGTCAATGCTCAATGACGAGTAGTCGCGCCATTTGTTGGGATAACCTATCTTTACATAGAACTTATCCAGCTTCTTGTGAGCCTCTGCCTTGGTGGTATCGCTCATCCAAGTTTGGGCATCAATGCGCTCACCCAATGCTATTTGCAGGTTACGTACTAATTTTTCCATCATCTTCTTGGACGATTCAGGAAAATATCGCTGCACATACATCTTGCCTAACGCTTCGCCCATTTGCCCCTCTACTTGGTTGGTGGCACGTTTCCACAAAGGATAATCTTCTTTGCGCCCACTCATTGTTTTACCAAAGAAATCAAAGTTGGCTTCACGGATTTGGTCTGTCAAATAAGCAGCTGACGACATGATGACATCCCACTCCATGATGGCACGCAAATCATCAGCTGTAGCAGCAGCCGAAAGCTTGTCATATCCTTCCAAAAAGGCAGGTTGTCCTACTACCATTTCTTGGATATAGTCGCTCTTCACACCTTCTGCAGTGGCAAAAGCCTCCAAGTTGATGTTAGGATAGTTCGCATTGAACTGCTTTAGCGTCATTTTGTTATAGTTGGCTTGTGGGTCGCGTAGCTCGGTCATACTCTTTGAGATGAGTGCCAATGCGGTCTCATTCTTGAACACGATATCTGCCTTGGCAGATGCTTGTGCTGGTGTGAAGCCGTACAACTGGAACATACGAGCAATGTGATGTTTGAAAGCATTACGAATAGCCACCGTTGCCGAGTCGTTATTCACGTAATAGTCCTTCTGCCCCAAGGTAAGTCCACCTTGAGAAATATTGAGGATATTCATTGCCACATTCTTTTCATCGGCAGCAAAATACGAACCATAAGGAATGCCATAGCCCATGTTAGCATACTTGAGCTGCAATTGCAATAGCTGGTCTTTAGTCTTTGCTGCCTCTATCTCGTTGAGCAAGGGCTTCACAGGGGTGAGACCTTCCTTGTTACGACGTTCGGCATCCATAGCCAACTTATAGAAGTCGGAGAGTTTCTGCTCCATCGTACCTTTCTTGTACGTTTTCTTTTTCAGCTCACTCAATATTGAGTTGATACGCTTGTTGTTGTCCTCTGCCAGTTGGTCAAAACTACCAAAGCGTGAATAGGCTGCTGGCAACGGATGGTTTTTCTGCCAACCTCCTGTGGCAAACTGATAGAAATCATCGGCAGGACGTACAGACTTGTCAAAATTAGCCTCCACCAATCCTGTCTTAGATTGCGCCATTCCCATGGCAGGTGCTACCATGAGCAGCATCATCGGAAATAATTGTTTCATAAGTTTTGAAATATTTAAGTTGATGAGTATTTAGTTTACAAGTTTACGAGTATTTAGTTTACAAGTTTACGAGTTTAGAAGTTAATCGTTCAAAGTTTCTCCATTTTCTCACTTAGCTCCATCCAGCGTTCATTCTCTTTGTCCAATACTCGCTGGGTGGTAGTGTATTCCGTTACCAATTCCATATCTGAGGCGTTTTCGGGTTGTGACAGCAAGGCGTTGAGTTCGGTGATACGCTTTTCCATCTTAGCAATCTTCGCTTCAGTTTCCTCAATATCACGCTTCAGTTTTCGCAATTTCCGTTGCTGTTCTTTGCGCTGTTGATAATCATCTACCCCACCCTTTTCTTCAGTTGATGGGGCTGACTGTACGGTTGCAGCCATTGTCACACTCTTATTTTGCAAAATAGCGTCAATGCTCTGCTGTGATGCCAAGCCGTCTGTAGCTTCAGCGTGACTGCGAATGAAATCGTAGATGCCACCTAAATGTTCTCTCACACAGCCACCTCCAAACTCATATACCTTATCTACCAAACCGTTCAAGAAGTCACGGTCGTGGCTCACTAAGATAACTGTTCCGTCAAATGCTTGTATCGCCTCTTTCAGTACATCTTTCGATGCCATGTCCAAATGGTTGGTTGGCTCGTCGAGAATCAGCAGGTTCACGGGTTGTAACAACAACTGAATCATTGCCAGTCGGCTGCGCTCACCACCTGATAGTACTTTCACCTTCTTCTCTGAAGTCTCTCCACCAAACATGAATGCGCCCAAAAGGTCATTGATTTTCAGGCGCATATCGCCTGTTGCCACACGGTCTATCGTTTCATAAATTGTCAATTCCTCGTTGAGTAATTGTGCTTGGTTCTGTGCAAAATAACCTATCTGCACATTGTGTCCCACTTTGAGCGTACCTGTAAAAGGTATCTCACCCATGATACACTTCACCAAGGTGGACTTTCCCTCACCATTCTTGCCCACAAATGCCACCTTCTCACCACGCTTGATCGTAAACGTTACACCAGAAAACACGGTGTGCGCACCATAATCTTTGCGCAATTGGTCGCAGATAATGGGATAATCGCCACTGCGCAAACAAGGTGGAAACTTGAGGTGCATACGTTTGTTGTCCACCTCGTCCACCTCGATAGGCACTATTTTCTCCAGCTGTCTAATGCGCTGCTGCACCTGCACCGCCTTAGTGGCTTGATAGCGGAAACGCTCTATGAAGGCTTTAGTATCGGCTATCTCCTTTTGCTGGTTTTCATAAGCTCGCAACTGTTGTTCACGTCGTTCGGCTCGCAGGGTTACATACTCATCGTATTTTACCTTGTAGTCCTCAATCTGCCCACAAGTTATCTCTAACGTTCGATTGGTTACATTATTAATAAAGGCTCTGTCGTGACTCACCAGTACCACAGCCTTGGCAGATTGCACCAAGAACTGTTCGAGCCATTGTATGGACTCGATATCCAAGTGATTGGTAGGCTCATCGAGAAGAAGGACGTCTGGACGCCTCAACAGTATCTTCGCCAGTTCGATACGCATACGCCATCCACCCGAAAACTCTGATGTGGGTCGTTCAAAATCCTTTTGTTCAAAGCCCAACCCCACAAGCGTTCGCTCTATCTCGGCTTCATAGTTCTCGCCACCAAGCATCAAATATCGCTCATGTTCTTGCGTAAACCGCTCAACCAAGTCGAGGTAGTCGGTGCTTTCGTAGTCGGTGCGTGTTGCCATTTCATGTTGCATCTCCTCAAGATGATCCTTGATGCGCAAATTATCGGCAAAGGCTTTGCGCGTTTCTTCCTTCACTGTAGTATCGTCTGCCAGTTTCATTACCTGTGGCAGATAGCCTATCGTAGTGTCGTTGGGAACAGCAACCACCCCATTAGTAGGCTGTTGTAACCCTTTCAATATCTTGAGAAGCGTTGATTTTCCCGCTCCGTTCTTGCCTACCAAGGCTATCCTATCACGTTCGTTGACCACAAAACTAACATCCCTGAACAGGGGTTTCACGCCAAACGTAACACACAATCCTTCTACTGAAATCATCTATTTATCTGTTTTCTTTTGTCAAGTATCTGCAAAGATACGACTATTTTTTATCACACGAATATTTGAAGTGCGTTATCTTTCATGGGAAGAGTGTAAATGAATCATATAAACGGGCAGCCATTCTACACAAAAAAGAGTTCCGAAGAACTCTCTTATTGTGTTATCTTTTGCACTTTTTCATCAAAAGGGAAAGCAAACCGTAACATTGGAGCTATCCAATAATACAAGTATTTTTTATGAGACCTTTAGAAAGGGAAAAGCAAAGGCAATACAAATGTCATTACCACTCCTATCAGCAATTGCAAGGGAAGCCCCACCTTGATATAATCCATAAACTCGTACTGACCTGCTTTCATCACCAACGCATTGGGCGGTGTTGAAAAAGGGGATGCGAAACACATGCTTGCTCCTAACGTGACGGCAAACAAGAAAGCGTACGGACTGACACCTATCTGCGAAGCGGCAGACATGGCAATGGGAGACATGATGACAGCTGTGGCTGTATTGCTGACAAACATGGTCACAAATGTTGTGGTATAATAAATCCCTGCCAGTAGAATCATCGGTCCCATATCTCCCAATGAATCAACTAATGATTGAGAGATAAACGAGGAAACGCCCGTCTTCTCTAACGCTATGGACATGGGCATCATCGCTGCAATGAGCACAATACTACTCCAATTAATAGCTTTGTATGCAGTTTCGACATTTCTCAAGCAGCCCGTTAATACCATCAGCAGACCTGCAATCATCACTGCTGTGACGGGTTGAATTGGAATGAAATCGAATACCATCATACAAATCATCAGTAACATGATAAAGGCTGCAATGGGTGCTTTATAATTGAGCGTTACCTTACTGGCTTGCTCTATTGGTCGTCCCAATACCACCCAATCGGTTTCGGCTGTTTCAAGTCTGTCAATATTGCTCCACAACCCTTGCACCAAAAGGACATCACCAGCTTGGAGCTTCTGCTCCGCCAAGTCTTTTACGAGATAATCTCTTCGGCGACGAATCCCTACCACATTGATATTGTACTTTTCACCAATGCTCGAATCTTTAAGGCGAATACCAGTAATACGCGAATTGGGCATGAGTACAAGCTCTGCCATACCTATATCATAGAAGTCAACAGAACTATTATCTAACTTGGCGAGTGAGTTTTTGGTGGCAAATACATCCATGTCCTTGATGTCTCCTGTGAGATAAAGCACATCTCCTGCTTGTAAAACGGTGGACGGTTTTGGAACCTTTTGCTTGACCTGACGTATAATACGCCCACTACTCGAAGAATCATTTCGAATCTCAATAATGGACAGTCCGTGACGGTTGCGCAAATCAAGCTCGGCAACTGTCTTACCATGGAGTGGAGAATGGTTACCAATACGGTAAGCCTGCAAATAGTTTTGAAGATGATACTCTGTCACCAGCTCGTCTAAGCTCTTATCTTTAGGTTTCCTTCTTCCACCTTTTTTCTTGTCCTTCCCAAGAAACATTCGACTCAATGGCAACAAAACGATAATACCAACGGCAATACAAACAATTCCAACAGGAGTGAATGAGAAAAATGTGAGTGGCTCATAACCTGCGTCTACCAACGTCTCCTGAATAACAAGGTTCGGAAGTGTACCAATCAGTGTGAGCATTCCACCCAAGCTACTGGCAAAAGCAAGTGGCATGAGTAACTTTCCGGGACTGGAATTGGATTGCGCTGCCATACTCACAACAATGGGCATCATCAGCGCAACCGTGCCTGTATTACTCACAAAGGCTCCAATAAATGAAGTCGTCAGCATCACCAACAAAAACAATCTTATCTCGCTACCTTTCGCCAACTGTATGATTTTTTGGCTTAAAGCCTTTGCCAAACCCGTTTGTAGCACGGCAGCACCTACCACAAACAGTCCCACCATCATAATCACCACATTCGAGGAAAAGCCAGAAAAAGCCTCCTCGGGTGTCAAAACACCAACTACTAACAACACACAAAGGGCACACAGTGCCACTATATCGGTTCGCAGACGACCAATCACAAAGAAGATGACCGTTACGAATAGTACAACGAGGGTAAGAATCATATCAACCTAAAAAAATTATTCGTATTAAGTAAAAAAGCCTAAAAGGTAGGCTAATTGGAAAATGATAATGCAAATATAATAAAAATAATTGACATTAAAGAATTGTCTCTTGATGAATTCTTATTTTTCTTATCGCTTGCAAAGATTTTAAGATATTACATTGATAAACTTCCAGAACAAATAGTTACAGGAATGGATATCCCATTTTTAACATCACTGCAATAAAGAAGTCGCCTCAACAATATCATTAGAGAGCACTTGTAAACCAAGATGTTATAGATTTTAGGCATAAAAAAAAGAGTACCGCTGTACTCTCAATCTTGTTAACCTTAAATCTAATACTATGAAAAACACATTGCAAAGTTACAAAATATAATGAGAGATGCAATTCTTTTGAAAAGAAATGTTTGAATTATAACACTTTTTAACCGTATTAAAGATGTTTTTGTCCGTTATTTGCCACTAACTTCGTCTTTTTGTCTAAAATAAGTTCATTTTGCTTACACTTCAATTTGCAACCCGTCATAAGCCAACTGAATACCATCAGGCAACTGAAGATTCACATCATGGTGTAATCCTATACCATGACTCATGTGAACCAAATAAGTTTGTTTTGCACCAACACGATTCGAAAACTCAATGGCTTCCGCTACGGTCATGTGTGAATGGTGCTGCGGTTCATAGCGCAAAGCGTTTACCACTAAGGTTTTGACTCCTGATAAAAAAGGCATCTCTTCGTCTCGAATAGTCTTCATATCCGTGATGTAAGCAAAACTACCGAAACGAAACCCCAAGATAGGCAACTCGTGATGCATTACTTGAAACGGCATGATATCTATGTCACCAATGCGCAACTCTTGATGTGGCTGAACAACATGTAAATCCAATAAAGGAACACCTGGATAAAGATGAGCACCAAAACAATATGGCATGGTGCGATGCAATGCCTCTGCAGTCGGTTCATCTGCATAGATTTGAAGAGAATCGAAAACACAAAAAGGTCGCAAGTCATCTATTCCTGCCACATGGTCATAATGAATATGCGTCAAAAGGACGGCATCAAGAGGCTGAAAAGGAAAAGGCATTAGCTGCTGACGAATATCGGGACCACAGTCGATGAGTATGCGCGTAGTGTCTGTTTCTAAGAGTGCCGCTGTACGTAACCGTTTGTCATGCGGATCGTGACTCTCACAAACGGCGCAATGGCACCCCAACGAGGGGACGCCACCCGATGTTCCTGTTCCTAAAAATGTAAGTTTCATAGAATGTTTACCTCGGGATGAATGGCGATGCCAAAACGCTCGCTGACATCCTTTTGGATTTCTTTACACAAACGTTCGATATCACTTCCCGAAGCTCCTCCACGATTTACCAGCACCAAAGCCTGTCTGTCATGCACCCCAGCACGTCCTAAAGTTTTGCCTTTCCAACCACATTGCTCTATCAACCAACCTGCTGGGATTTTTACAGACAATCCATCTATTTGATAATGTGGCATTTGTGGGTATCGAACTGCCAACGCTTGGTATTGCTGCATGCTCACGATTGGATTCATAAAGAAGCTCCCCGCATTGCCCTGTACTTTGGGGTCAGGAAGTTTTGCCTGTCGAATGGCAATAATGGTGTCTCGTAATTGCTGTGGTGTAGGATGTTCAATGCCTTTGCGTTGCAACTCGGACTGGATGTTACCATAATCCAAATGCGGAGAATAGGTACAATTGAACTTCAATTCAACCGAAATAATCACATATTTATTTTTCCATTCATCCTTAAATTTACTATAGCGGTAAGCGTACTGACAATCAGCATTGGTAAAGGTTACCTCATGACCTGTGGCTATTTCTACGGCAGTGATGGTCTGGATAAAGTCCTTTACTTCACAACCATAAGCACCAATATTTTGCACTGCAGCTGCTCCAACGGTACCAGGAATGAGGGAAAGATTTTCCAATCCGTAAGCTTTTTGCTCCACGCAAGCAGCCACCAAATCGTCCCATATTACCCCACTACCTGCCTTTACAGTAGCAATACTGTCTTCTATCTTAATGTCAATGAATTGAATTCGAGAGTGCAAAACTGTCCCTTCAAAATCTTTCGTAAGCAACAGGTTACTCCCCTCTCCCAGTGGCATGAAAGGTTCATCTTGTGGTGTCAATGTGGATAACGCCTGCTGTAGCTCTTCTTTCGAATCAAAAGCAATGAATCGTCTACACCGAGCATCAATGCCAAATGTATTATGCTGTTGTAAACTGTAATTTTTTCGATCTAACATCCTGTAGTTTTAACTATTAAATTTCATCAACTTCCACCCATCTTTTCGATGCCTGAAAAGCATAATCACCTCTAAGTCTGTGGCAATACCGCGAACCACGAACAATTTTTGTTTACCAGCAACATATTTTTGCCCATAAATAATATTGTAAATAGTGCCTTTCGGAATGATAGGTGGCTTAAATCCTGGCCACTGTTCTGGGACAATAGAACCCGTAATCGTTCCAAAATCATCATCAGGATCGGGTGCCGTAAATTCTACTGTTTCGTTCAAGCTTTTGATTTGAAAAGCACTGTCTACAGCAAATCGTTGATAAAAGTTGAGAAAGGAGCCATTCACACTCTCATGAATAGGCTGGTAAATAATGGACGTCAGCATAAATTCGCCATTAATTCGTTCAAATTGATACTGCTTAATGGTCTTGATAGGAAATAATATTTTTTCTACCGTGACATTCCTCACCGTAGTATCTTTTACAACTTCCATCTGCTTGAATCTGTCAAAAATCAATGTAAAATAGCCTTGCTTCATAAAGAAATAGTCCATTTTCCACTGATTTTTTGTAATGGTGCGTTCTTGCTTACCATTCTTCATGACGGGTAAGGGGAATTTGATGCGCTTGTATTGCAGTTTCTTGTTGGCAGCAAAGTTAAAGAAAAAGTCATCAAACAACTCATCTGCCGATTTGGACATCGGCGATTCGGCAATAATGTTCGACAGCGTATCGTCATCAAGGGTATCAGTTGTCGCAGAGTCTACCGCAAGCGTGTCCACCGCTGTTGGCTTTTTATCGAAACAACCAGCAGTTGAAAACAGCAAAGATATCAACACAAAAAAACCTAAGGCAACAAAAGTTGCTTTTCTCAACAGATTATTTTTCTCTTTTATCATGGTCTCTCAAATTTCATCTTAAAACGAATTACTTGGTGTCAAACATACCTCATCTTATTGATTGTTGACGGAGTGGGCGTACTGTTCATACGTCCCTTTAACCATTCTTATGCAAATTTACTACTTAATTTTGAGATAAGTCGTGTTTTTAATGTAAAAATATTACCTTTGCAAAGAGGAAATTATATAAGTATGATACTTGACAAAATAGATGAACTTCTCAAAGAAGTAAGCAACCTCTCGGCAAAGAATGCTGATGAGGTAGAACAGTTGCGCCTAAAATACCTCAGTAAGAAAGGTGAAATCAATGCGCTGATGGCCGACTTCCGCAATGTGGCAGCTGATGAAAAGAAAACTGTCGGCATGAAGATCAACGAATTAAAGCAGTTGGCTAAGGATAAAATCAACTCTCTCAAGGACACAGTTGGAACAGCCAATGAATCTTCCGTATCGCTTGATCTTACACGCTCAGCTTATCCTATTCGCTTGGGAACACGACATCCGCTAACCATTGTGAAGAACGAAATCTGTAATATCTTTCAACGCATGGGCTTCACCTTGGCAGATGGACCTGAGATTGATGACGATTTACACGTCTTTACCAAATTAAACTTCGCACCCGATCATCCCGCGCGAGATATGCAGGACACATTCTTCATTCACAAGCATCCCAACGATGTGACCAAGAATGTGTTGCTACGTTCACACACTTCGGGCGACCAATCGCACTATATGGAGACTCACGAGCCTCCTATCCGCATTATATGCCCAGGAAGAGTGTATCGTAACGAGGCGATTTCTGCACGTGCCCACTGCTTTTTTCATCAGGTAGAAGGCCTGTATATTGACAAAAATGTATCGTTTACCGACCTCAAACAGGTGTTGCTTACGTTTGCACGCGAAATGTTTGGTCCAGATACTGACATTCGTTTGCGCCCAAGTTACTTCCCATTTACAGAGCCGAGTGCCGAAATGGACATCTCATGCTTTATTTGCGGTGGTGAAGGCTGTGGCTTCTGCAAGCAAACTGGTTGGGTAGAGATCTTGGGATGTGGCATGGTAGACCCCAATGTACTCGAGGCTTGCGGCATTGACAGCAAGGTGTACAGCGGTTATGCCTTTGGTATGGGTGTAGAACGCATTACCAATCTGAAATATCGGGTTAGCGACTTGCGCCTTTTCTCAGAGAATGATTTGCGCTTCCTCAAAGAGTTTGAGGCTGCACATTAACAGTTGCACACGCTCGTCATTGATGAATAAACATAAAGGAGACTTCGGTCTCCTTTTTTATTTCTGCCTCATAGAAGATCCTCTTCAGTCTGCAACTCCTCCAAACGCATGACAGACGCACATCCTGTTCCATGAGTTTCACCTTATATATAATAAGAGATTCCCGTACTTCGATATTCAATTTTCAAAATATCCGTCTTGAGTGAAATCAATGCCGTGAACCAATGGCGTAGGTAACCCATCCTTTTTTATTCATGAAAATGATACTCTTAGACAGTTTTACAGATGATTGACAACATCCCATGTTTTGTTCCATTGACAAGGAGGAGCCTGTGAAAAAGCTATGGAAGAGGTTCGTAATAGCGCAATTTACCCAAACAAGAGGCGTGGGGTTGATTCAACATAATGATGATATCACGCAAGAGGAAGTCAGGACGGAACGGAGTTTCTTCAAAATATGGTTTTATGCGACTGTTACAACCATAGATTTTCCCTTGCTTATAAGCTCGCAAAACACGATAACCACGGTATTCTGCCAGCAAATCTTGTTTGGTCATGGGATGTTCACCATGATATTTGAAAGCCCACACCTCGCTGTTGCCCGCCTTTTCCAATACTTCTTCAAAAGAGAGTGCTAAACTCCCACTGTGCTTGTCAGCAGAGAAAGCATATTTCCCATGTGCATCGGCTATCATTTGCCCTATGGTACTCTTTCCTCCTGGACAATACCAAACACTCCCCGTTTGACGCTCTGTCAAGAGAGAAGCACCCTCTGGCCATGATTGGGCTTGTGACTTTAACTGTTGATAAGCACTGTCGACAACGGCAAACAACGAATCTGCACGCTGCTCGCAGCCAAAGAGCATCCCATAAAATTTCATCCATTCGGCTCTTCCCAACGGTGATGTCTCCATGTAATCCGCCAACTCAATGACAGGACAGCCCAACCCTTCCAACTTTCCATATCCCCCACTATTCTCAAAAGGGGACAAAAGAAGAGCCTGCGGATGTAGCGCTATCATTCTCTCTATATTAGGACTCATTCCGTCTCCACAATCAACAATCTTGCCTGTCGTTACTCGATGTTGAATTGCTGGAATAAGAATATACTTCAAATCGGCTACCCCCGCAATGGCATCCAATGCGCCCAAAGATTGGAGTAGCTGACAATGAGCGGTCGAGAAAACCACACTACGCTCAATGGGCGTATAAACCAAGGTACCTTTTGGCAGATGATTCACCCTTGCAGAGTCTTTGCGGTTGACCAACACATACGTATGTAGAACCTTTCCCTCATCCCACGGATTTGCTAAAGTAACGACTGTAAACAGAGGATATTTTTGCATTTGGATATGTTCCGCATATTTTAGTTCTACTTTCGTGCCTTCATGGGTTGATTTCTTTGACTGCTTGGATTGGCACCCCATAGTGATGGAGGTCATCATCAAGATTCCACAAGCGATGAGAGAGAAAGAAGAGTTACATTTAATCATAATTTCATGTGCGTTAATTGTTGAGCAAATCATCCATAAATCAGTGCAAATGTACAAAAATTAAGAAGTAACAAGCTATCCATTCATTACTTTTTCACGCGAACGTCATTTTCATCAATTGTTCTTTTTCTTTTTTCCAATCACAGTTTCTTCGTATAAAAATGATATTTGTACAACAAAAAACACGAACGAAATCAAAAAGTATTTACGCACTTGTTGATAACGAAAGCATTTGCGATCTGTCCAACTCACCGAAAATAAGAGGAACAAATGAATAATGATGAGGAGAGTTCATACGTTGTTTGCAATCGGTTCGTAAAAATGGTGATACGCTGCATGGAAGGAAATAAAATGCTGAATTTTCTTTACAAAGTGCCTCTCATAACTCGCGTGAAAACAACCAAC